>JANYBF010000433.1 GCA_025360895.1 Verrucomicrobiota bacterium | reverse complement strand
GCGTTGGTCGAACCATCCATACGCGTGCCGTCGTGATTCCAACTCGTAAAATAAATTCCAAGTTCTTCGTCTTGCTGCCGGAACCGTTCGAGGTTTGGGGGCAGCCGGAATCCAAACCCTCCGGGTGATGACCCGGCGGGTGCGTTGGTAGTATCGCTCCCTGCCGCTCCGGACGGGCGGTGATCGTCCGGAAATGACTGAGGCAGGTCGCGTGGGGTTTCCCGCCCCGGCGGCTCCGGTCGTGGCAAATCGTCAAACCGCTCCGGTGGTCGGTTGCCCCGCAACTCCGGTGGCCCCGGTCGGTTCCGCCCGTCAAACGGTGGGTGGCCCCCAGGGAAAAAATGGCCCCGCACCAGAAAAGCCAGGCCCGCAACCCGCCGGCCAAGTTCATCATCCACCTGCTGGTATTGCTTGATCCGATGTGCCTCGAACGTGGCGAGGCCGAAGCCGCTGAGGGTGACGACGAGCAGGAAGGCGAGCCAGATTTGCAACCGCCAGCGAATGGATTTGATGATCATGGGACGGTTCAGGGTTCGATGCAGTACCCTTGGCCCCGGCGGGTGGTGATCAGCTCGCGTCCCAACTTTTTGCGGATGCTGAACACATGCACGTCCAGGAGATTGGAGAGTGTGTCATCGCTTTCGTCAAACAGATGTTCGTACAGCTCCGTGCGGGTGATGACTTCGCCGCGATGCAACGCGAGATATTCGAGGATGGCGTATTCGCGCGCGGTGAGGACGACGGGTTGCCCGGCACGCGTGACCGAGCGGGCGCGGGTATCAATCAGAACATCGCCCGCACTCAGCGTGGGCCGCACTTGTCCCGCAGAGCGCCGGATCAATGCCCGCAGCCGCGCGAGCAGTTCGTCCAGATCGAACGGTTTGATCAGGTAATCGTCCGCGCCCGTGTCGAGGCCGCGCACGCGATCTTTGGGACCGTCACGCGCAGTGAGCATGAGCACGGGCGTGCGCTTTTGTTTACGGAGGCGGGCCAGGACTTCCCAGCCGTCGAGTTGCGGGAGCATTACGTCGAGGACCATGGCATCGTAATCGTTCGTCTCGGCTTTGAACAAACCATCATCGCCGGCTTCCGCCGTGTCCACGGCGTAGCCCGCCTCGCGCAAAGCTTTGGCGAGGTTGCGCAACAAACGGGGCTCGTCTTCAACGACTAGAATTCTCATGTCTCGAATGCTGGTCCGGCAGAATGTGCGAATCCGTTCGTCTTGGCGATTCTGACCTCGCTGGACAAGCCGTGGGTTACTCTGCCAGCAACTGCATTAAGGTGCGAATAAGAATTCGAGTGAAGGGTTGTACCTGCCGGGGACATTTCTCGGATTATGCCCGCGCCAAGTAAGTGAGGTGGTATGACAATAGACAGAATACGACCTTTGCCTTGCCAGTCCGAGCGCATCTCGATCAATAGCCGGTTATATTGAGTGGCACGCGAAAACCGCACCAGTGGCACTGCGGGCTTGGCGTGATTCTCGCTATATTGAGGGCGACAATTATTATCGGTAAAACGCCAATATTGAATATGAAAAAGATTGCATTGATGGTCACAGCGTTTGCGCTTTTGCTTCCGGCCCATGCTGGCAGTGAGCGGTTGATAGGAACTTGGAAGTCCAATAGACCGTCCACGCTGGATTATCTTAAGACACACACCAAATTGACACCGCAACAGTTGGAGAAGGTTGGCACGGCTCTCGGCAAGATGGTTTTTATTTTCGATGCGCAAAACGTTACGCTCAAAAGTGGCGACTGGAAGTTCGTGAGCAAATACAAGATTCTCGAGGAGAGTAAGGCTGTAATCATAATCGAGTCAGAGAACCCAGAAACGAAGAAATTGGAAAAGACGCGGATGGAATTGGACGCGAACGGATTCTGGACTCCAGATGACAAAATTCCCGGCTACAAGGAGCGTTTTGATAAAACTGCAAAGTAACAACCTCCGATGACTGTGTCAGCAACCAGCGGCATGTCCGAGCTTCTGATCGACGTTTTTCAAATCAACCTTCTGGCGCGCGTCTCCAAATAATGCGAACTGCTTTGGTAATTGTCTTTTGACTTCAATTTTGCAAGCTGTCAATGGCTGACTCAAAACCCATCCTATGGCCTTGTCTCAATTTGGTGGGCAAGCTGTGGATGCAGGGGGCATAGGGTTTCTTTAGTTGAGCTGAGTTTCAAAGTCCACGGGGGATTGGTAGCCGAGGACGAATTGGAGCGCGTGGCTGCTCATGTTTTCCAGCGAAGATTTCCCAACTTAACGGCAGCTTAATCTGGTCTGTTTTAATGTGTGCGCATGAAACGGACTTTAACCGAACACCTGTCTGGGTCGTCGCGAACCAGCGTGACAGCGGCGCTCAACCGGATCTGGGATTGCTAATCCCATGTCACCTTCAACTGATAGCCGAGAAAATCGCGAGTTCGCCGCCGAGATTAAATTTCTAATCAGCCCAGCTTTGGCAGAACAAATCCGCGACTGGGCGCGCGCCCAATTGTCGCCCGACCCAAACGCCAGCGGCGAAGCGGGCGATGGCTACCAGATCACGAGCCTTTACTTCGATACCGGGCCGTTCGACGTGTTCCATCGCCGGGGCTCGTTTGGCCGGAGCAAATACCGCATTCGGCGTTACGGGCAAAGCGAGGTCGTATTTCTGGAGCGCAAACTCAAGACGCGCGGTCTGCTCGCAAAGCGGCGGTCCATTGTCCGATTGGGAGAATTGGAGCGACTATCGAACGGCGAGGCCGAGCGGGGCAGGGAAGGGTATTGGTTTCAGCGGCGACTTTTGGCCCGTGGCTTGAGTCCAGTCTGTCAGATTTCTTACCGGCGCACGGCGCGGGTGGCCATGACGCCGTACGGTCCGATCCGATTGACCCTGGATGATAATGTCCGCGCTTTGCTAGCACCGGGTTTTTGGTTCAGCGACCAGAAAGGGACTTTGATTCTGAAAGACCAGATCATCCTCGAATTGAAATTTCGTTACGAACTGCCGGCTTTGTTCAAGCACCTGATCGGAGAGTTTGCGTTGATACCAAAGTCGTTTTCCAAGTATCGCCAATCAGCGACGGCGCTGGGGTTGCAGAGTCCTTCGGATTCCATCGTTCAAGAAAACCGTATTTCGGAATATGCCTGATTTCCTGAAAACAACAGTTTTTGACGGTCCGAACATCTCGGCTTCGGATGTGTTGATCCGGCTGCTATTGGCGGCGGTCTTGGGCGGCGTGGTCGCCTGGATTTATCACCACACCCGCAAAGGGTCGGAAATCTCTGCTTCCTTTCCGGTCACGCTCGTGTTGCTGGCGATTCTGATTGCGATGGTGACGCAAGTGATTGGCGACAACGTGGCGCGGGCCTTCAGTCTTGTAGGTGCGCTTTCGATTGTCCGCTTCCGCACGGTGGTCCGCGACACTCAGGATACCGCCTACGTCATTTTCGCCGTCGTCGTTGGGATGGCGGTCGGTGCCCAAGATCTCTGGGTGGCGCTGATTGGCATCGGCGTGGTTGGGCTTGCGGCTTACCTGATGATGGCCAGCGCCAAGGTGTTTAGCGCCACGCAGCCGGCTTATCTTTTGAGTGTGCGGGTGGGATTGGGGCACGAACTGGACAAACTTTTAGGTGATACGCTCAACCGCTATTTGCTGGATCGCGAATTGATGTCGGTGTCCACCGCCAAGCAGGGCGTCTTGCTGGACGCAACCTATGAAACGCGACTGTTGCCGACCGGCTCGGCCGATGAACTCGTGAAGGCGCTGAATTGTATCGAAGGCGTTCAAAGTGTCCGCTTCCAACGCCGCGATTTTATCGAGGACTAACCGGATCCATTTTGAAATGACAACCAATCCAGCGAACCAAAATTTATGAAAACGCATCAAAGTCTTATTCGAAACCTCGCACTCACCGCAGCCTTTGGCTTTGTCTGTTCGGCGTTGGCCCAGACGCCGGACAATCCACCGCAGCGGGACGAAGGCTTCCCACCACCGTTTGGCTCGGGCGGCTTTGGTCCCGGCGGACCCGGTGGCATGAACCAGGAAACCAAGCTGGTAAAACAATTCGATAAGAATGGTGACAAGCGGCTCAACCGCGAAGAACGCCAGGCCGCGCGCGAATATATTACGAAACAAAAGGCCAATCGCGGTCCGGGTGGTCCCGGCGGAAGACGCGGCGGCTTTGGCCCTCCCGGCCAAAGCCAGACGCCGGCCCAACCCGGGCCGAAGCTTTCGCCGGCGGATGTGAAGTCGTTTCCCGACACGCCGGCTTATGACCTAGGCACGCTCCGTACCTTCTTCCTCGAATTCGAGGATGCCGATTGGGAAAAGGAACTCGCGGATTTTAAGGATACGGATGTGGAAGTTCCGGCCAAGCTCATCGTGGACGGTAAGACTTATTCGGACGTTGGCGTGCATTTCCATGGCAATTCTTCTTTCATGATGGTGGGCGAAGGTCAAAAGCGTTCCCTGGTGGTATCGCTTGATTTCGTTCATCCGGAGCAACAACTCGGCGGTTATCACAAGTTCAGCCTGTTAAACTCCCACGAGGATCCAAGCTTTCTGCGCACGGTGCTTTCGCTCCAGATTGCCCGCGACTATATGCCCGCGCCCAAAGCCAATTTCGTGCGCGTGGCGATCAACGGCGAGTCGTGGGGCGTCTATGTGAACCAGCAACACTTCAACAAGGACTTTGTGAAGGAGTCGTTTGGCACCACCAAAGGCGCCCGCTGGAAAGTGCGCGGCAGTCCGGGCGGGCGAGGCGGATTCAATTACCTCGGCGAAGACATTGCGCCCTACAAACAGATTTACGAAATCAAAAGCAAAGATGATCCGAAGGCGTGGGCGGATTTGATCAAGCTTTGCAAGGTGCTGAAGGAAACGCCGGCTGACCAACTGGAGCAAGCCCTCGCGCCACTGCTCGACATTGACAGCACCTTGAAATTTCTCGCCTGGGACAATGCGCTCGTCAACGGGGATGGGTTCTGGACGCGCGCCAGCGATTATGAACTTTATCAAGACGAACAGGGGCACTTCCATTTCATTCCTTATGACGCCAACGAAACATTCAGCTCCGGCGGCGGTCCCGGCGGTCCCGGTGGCCCGGGCGGATTTGGTCCCGGAATGTTCGTGGCCCCGCAAATCATCGCTCAGGCCGACAAGAACAACGACCAGAAGCTCACCAAGGATGAGTTCATGGCGTTGGCGAATGCGTGGTATGACAAGCTCGATTCCGATAAATCCGGAAAGCTAAGCCAGGAGCAATTCGCAGGAAATCTGGATCAAGTTTTACCACCGCCCGAATTCGGTCCTCCCGGTGGCGGGCCACCGGCGGGAGGTCAACGGCCCGGTGGTGGCGGACGCGGTGGGTTCGGTCCGGCAATGTTCCTCGGGCCTGCGCTATTCACCGTGACCGATGCGAACAAAGATGGCTCGCTCACGCGCGTCGAACTTGCCGACACCTTTGCCAAATGGTTTGCCGATTGGGATACGGGAAAGAGTGGCGAACTGAATGAGGAAAACATTCGCAATGGTCTGAACGCCGCTTTGCCACGCCCCAACTTCGGCGGTCCGGGCGGTGGCCCCGGAGTTCCCGGTGGACCGGGTGGCAGGCGGGGACGAGGTGGGCCGGGCGGTGGTGGCGTCGAACTTGATCCGCTGGTGGCGGCCAACGATGAGAGCAAGCCAATGCTCTCGAAGATTCTCGCCGTGCCTTCGTTGCGGACGCGTTACCTGGGCTATGTACGCGAGATCGCCGAGAAATGGCTCGCTTGGAACAAACTCGGCTCGTTGGCGCAGCAGTATCAATCGCTGATCACCGATGCCGTGAAAGCCGACACCCGCAAACTTGACTCCACCGAGGATTTTTTGAAGAGCGTTGCCGGGGATAATCAGACTACGACCGGAACCACTGGTCCTGGTCGCGGCCAGCCCACCAGTCTAAAGAGTTTCGCGGAGAAGCGGCGGGCATTTTTATTAAAAAGTGCCGAGGTGAAGCAGGCGGAGAAATGATTGCCGGCCGATCGTTGTTGAGAAAGGAATTGATTATCTGGGGATCGGATGGCCGTTTCAGTGACGCTTGGTCATATACTCGTGCATGGCTTTATCAAGATCTGAGGCTTTGAGGAGCGGTGAATCGAACACAGGCTTTTCAATCAATAAAGGAAGATTCATTCCTGCGGCCAATTGCCCGAATCCGGAACGTTTAAGTCCGTTTCGCCACCGGTCGTCGTACGGTTGGTCAGTTGTCGGATGAGATACTTGTCCTCCGTCGCCTGCTGCCACGCGGAGAACCACAAATCACCCAGCATCTGACCGCCTCTCACGAGTTGGCCTTCGAGAAACGCCCGCCCGTCGCTCACCCTTTCATTGTCCGGCGTAAGTTTCCTTTCCTTCTCCAACTGGTAAATCGGTTTCACCTGTTGATGGGTCTGGCCAAGATACGCCATCATTTTCCGGAATAGATCCTCCGGTTTCAGCGGATCCCCCACAATGGTCGCCGGTCGGATATTTTTAACCAGCGCGGCGGCTTTGACCCCGCCGGTCTTTTTGAAAAAGCCGCTATCAATCCAGCCATGGAAGCCGGCGTTAGTCGTGTAGCCCATCGGGTTGTCGCCTACCCAACCGTGATGATGGATTGTGACATGCAACGGTTGCGCGCCATCGCCCACGAAGTGACCCATCACGCCCATGAGATAGATGATGTTGGCTTGGGCATTCGCGATTTCCGCCGGGGTGCCGCCGTAATCCTGATACGCCTTGAGGTATGAAAACGCCGAACGCAACTTGCCGTAATACTCCGTGATCGCCCACGGCGCAAAGCCCACCAGTTCCCGGGTGTGATCCCGGTTCTTGGCGGGATCAATGGCCGCAAACGCTTTCGGATGCGCGGCGCGGGCGAGCGCCAGACGGGCCACCAAGTCGTAACGCAGCGGCGGCACCGTTTCCGTGGTCAAACCGTACTGAGCCAGTTCTTCTAAATCAAAATAGTGATCCGGTCCGTTGCAGTGCGAAAGCGATGGGTCGTCGGTGATATTGCGCCAGCGGTCGGGTTCTCCGGCGAGGAAAGCGATGCGTTCGCGTGCTCTCGGGGTCTTCGTAAAAGCGGGGAAATTGGTCGGCAGTGCGGCAAGCGCAAGCTGGTTCACCACCCGATGGCCTTCGTAATCCCAGGCGCGCGCGTGCGGTGTTGCGCCGGCCACCAGCACGCTGAGCAGCGCACCGGAAATGATTTTGATTTTCATGATTTCAATGGCCCGCTCGTGAGCCACTGTAACGACAGGCCGCGAAAAGGAAAAACCAATTCGCGCGGTGACGCACGCGCCATCGGATCGGAGGCCGGCGCTTCAGTCGGGTGGTAAATAATCCGTGTTCATCCGTATCCATCCGTGGTTAAATTTTCCGTGTGACAATCATCACGGATAAACACTGCACGAGCTACCACAACCCGGGTCACCCCGAACGGCCGGCGCGCATCACGTTGACGCAGGCAATGCTGCACGACCAAACCGAACTCCCGTTGACCTGGGCCGAGCCAACACCCGCCAACGACGAAGCCATTCTCCGCGCACACACGCCCGAATACCTGGCCCGCCTCCGCATCCCGCGCGATTTTGACGCCGACACGGCGTGCTTTCCAAACATCGAATCGCTTGCCCGCAACGCAGTCGGTGCGGCGCTCCTCGCGTTGGATCTTGCCCGCAAGGGTGAAACGGTTTTTAGTCTCATGCGCTCGCCGGGTCATCATGCCACCCGAAACAAGGTCATGGGGTTTTGTTACCTGAACAACGTCGCCATTGCCGCGTTGCACGCCCGAGCCACCGGCACGAAACGGATCGCCGTTTTTGATTTTGATGTTCACCACGGTAACGGTACGGAAGATATTCTGTTGAACCAGCCGGACACGGTTTTTTTCTCAATTCACGAGCATCCCTGTTACCCCGGCACCGGCGCGGCCAACGTGGGCCCAAATTGTTTCAACTATCCCGTCGCGCCCCATACACCGCGCAAAGAATATCGCGAACGGCTGGCCCGCGCGTTGATGGATTTGCAACAATTTCAACCGGAACTCATCGCCGTCTCCGCCGGCTTTGATGGCTACGCGCGCGATTCGCTGGCGCACGGCTCACTTGAAGCGGAGGATTTCTACTGGCTGGGCGCGGAGCTACGCCAGATCGGCGTGCCGACGTTCAGCCTGCTCGAAGGCGGCTACAGCGACGACTTGCCAAAACTGATCTTCGCCTATTTGAAGGGGCTCACGGGTCAGTAGGCCTTGGGCAACAAGCTTTCCGGGTTCAAATTCATGCCCCGGCGAAACGAACCGTCCGCCTTCCGGTGAAGGTCATCAGCCGTCCATAGTTTCTTGTCCGGCCCGGCCGAACGCAGTTCATACCGTCCGCCACCCAGCGCGTGGAAGAACAGCGGCGTGCCCCAACGATCCACCAGTTTTCCATCAGCGCTCAAGATGATGTGATTATCCGGCAGGAAGCGTTCGCGCGCGGAATTCCGTCCGCGCAAGAAATCAGCCCAATCTTCGTTGGCGCTCAACGGGCGGTTCGCCGCGGATTTGAGAAGCAGCAACGAATTATCCATCAACCGCGACATCAATGTCAGATCATTCTCGGGCGACAGGTTGGTATTCGCATACTCTCGCAGGATGATCTCACCCAGGAGCGGCGGGGCTTGGGCTGGCGACGCAATCGTGGGCGATGAAACCGTCGTCAGCACGACATCTTTTGCAAGCACCTCAGAGACGGTGGCAGTCTTGCCCGCTGGCGTGGACCATTTCCAACGCATCTGGGTCAACAGAAACAACAAAACCAAGACCACCGGCAGCAACAGCAATCCGAAGATCAGTCGTTTCATGGCAGCACAAAACTCAATGGTGGGCTGGCCGAATTGGGATTCCAAAAATTCGCCACGTTCGGCAGCACGTAACTCATGTTGCCGGACGTCACCCCAAACCAGCGCAGTAATTCCGCGAAGTATAAATCCGCCGAAGTGCTCGGCAGTAATCGCCCGCCGCGGCCCACGTCATTGGGACCGTCGAGCGTAAGATCAGGATACGTCCCGAAGATTTTTCCTCCGTCCACCTTGCCGCCAAAGACCATCGCATTCGCACCCCAGGCGTGGTCGGTGCCACGACCGTTCGAGCGGAGCGTCCGGCTGAAGTCCGAGGCGGTAAACGAAACGACATCGTTTTGCAGCCCGAGCATTTCGAGCGCTTGTTGATACGCTCCAAGCGCGGTGTCGAGCGTAGCCAGCATTCCCGCCTGCGTGTTCAACAGTTCACCATGATGATCCCAACCGCCGTATTGCACGAAGAATGTCTGCCGCCGCAACCCCAACTGGCTGCGAATTTTGATCGTCTTCACCACGGCTTTGAGCGTGGGGGCAAGATAATTTGCGGGTGGGAACAACGCATCCACCGCCCCGCCCAGTTGCGCGTTGGCGGAATCGAACTGGGACTGAAACCCCAACTGTGCGGCATCGCTCTCCTGGGTCAGGCGCGAGAAACTTTCCGTGAGCAGGTTGGTATAGTGTTGATCGAGCGTGCTGCGAAGCGCGGCGTTTTTGAACTGAAGCGGGTTGTTGGTCACCCCGCCGGTGTTGCCCTCGAACGTGAGCGCGCCCGAAGGCGTCACCACAAATTGCTGCGTCGCATTGCCGACCTGTAAGACATTATTGCCACCCAGCGAAATGCTCATCGAAGCTGAGCTGCCGGGATTGTAGTAAGCGTTCAAAATGTCCGCGCACCGCCCGGCCCAACCGCTCAGCTGCGCCATGCCCTGCGGCACCGCCGTCTGCCATTGCTCGATCTGGTCACTGTGGGAGAACAGCGCCTTGGGCACGGGCAGCGCGGCGTTCTGACCATTTTCCCAAGCGTTGAACTGGGCCTTGGTGACCGGTTGCACGAGCGTGCCGACATTCGACACGAACGCGAGCCGCCGTTTGCCGGCGAAAGCACCCGTGCCGTTGGCCATCGCCTGTAGATTGGCGCAAGACGGATGCAAACCGTAGCTGGCCGACGGCGCCAAAAGCTGGCGAAGGGCATTGCGAGCCAGCGCCAGTCCGCCGTCGCTGCCATATGCACCTCGGGTGATCGAATAGGTATTGTAGGCCGATTGTTCCCATGGCACGAGAACATTGAAAGAGTCCATTCCCCCACTGAGGAAAATACAAACGAGCGCTTTGTTGTCGAGTGGCCCGCTTTGCGCGACGACGCTGCTGGCGAGCTTCAAATTGAGCAGCGTATTGAGAATCGCCGACGAACCGACGGCGGCGCAGTTTAGTTGCTTGAGAAATCCACGGCGAGAAACTGGCTTGCTCATAATTTATCTTTGCACCGCCCCTTCCGGGCAGGTCGCACCGAGATAGACCGCAAGGCGGATGCGCGCCAGCCGATCGTAAGCCGGGATTTGAGTTATGCCGTTGAGAATGTGGTCGCGCGTCAGTGCCGACATCGAACCGCCGCAGAACAGCAGATTCACCTGATCCACCAACGCATCGGCATTGTCCGAAACGGGCAGCAAGTCCGCGTAGTCCGGCGCGAAACCGTAATCACTGTAATGCGTCAGGCCGGTTTGCGTGATCTCCCACAGCTTGTTCGGAAAGGAGATGCTCGAATAGCTGTCCGCAATCTGGAACGCCGGACCGACGAGCCCATATTGCGTCAACAAACCCGGGGGTTGGTAACCCGGTCGGAAAAAATTAAACACGCTCGGCGAATAACCTGGTTCCTGTAAAGCTGCCGCATTGAACTCGCCCCAATTCCACCAAAGCAGGTTCGGGTAATTATCCAACCGGCCCGCCCGCGCAATCGCCAGCGCGCGGTGGACCGGTTCTTTCAATCGCCCGAACTCCGGCGCGCCCGCAAACCACCGAGCATCGCGGGCTTCTTCATCAAGCAGGATTGCTTTCACCACCGCCGCCAGATTGCCACGTTGGCCCGCGCCGTCGTTCGCGAATTTGGCGGCGATGCGCGCGACATAATTCGTGGACGGATTGCTGGTGACGAGGAATTGAATCAGTTCCCGGCCGATGAATGGCCCGATATTCGGATGCTCGAACAGATTGCGCAACGCATCATCCACATCGCGCACGCCGTTCTCGACCGTGGGCGCGCGGGCGGGAATGGTAAAGCCCTTCAGCAACGTCTTCGCCCCGAAGTCATGCTTCTCAGCCCATAGCTGCATCGGCACGGAGCTGTCATCGTCACTCCAGCCACCGTTGCCCCAGGCCTGACCGCCGAACCACAGACCCGTGAACACGCGCGCGAACTCCGTGATCTGCGCGTTGCCATAGGTTGGGATCGGCTGGCCATAGCCGTCGAGCTGGCGCGTGCCGTCGGCGTTTAATTCCCACAAGCCAATGCTGAACAACTGTTGCACCTCGCGGGCATAGTTTTCGTCCGGGTATTGATTGATCTCCGGGCGCGCCTTTTGATTGCCAACGTGGCTGAGGTAACGGCCCATCACCGGATGGAAGGTAACCTCGCGCAATACATCACGGTAATTGCCAAACGCGTTCCGGACGAAGATGTCGTAGAAATCCATCATCGCAAGCGGCTTGTTCTCCAAGTTCGGATCGCGGCGCGAGGCGACGCCAATCTGGCTCAGGGCAAACGCCACGCGTTGGCGCAACTGATCCGGCCCCCCAATGGCCGCGCGCGCGAAGGGCGTGGCGCAATTGATGCCGTTGATAAACTGATCCATGTCGTTGAACGAATAGGTCAGGTCGGTGCGCGGGCCGTTGAAATCGGCGTAAATCTGCTCGATGTATTTTCGATGCAACGTGGCGGGGGCATTCGTAATTTGATCATCAATCCACGCCGCGACCCCGAGTTGTTGCACCCGATCCAGTTCACGCAGTGTCGGACCGAACGTCGCCTGTTGCAGCAGCCGCGCCGCCTGCGCTCGCGTCACCAAACCCGTACCGCCACCGGCCGGTCCGCCGCGCATTTGCTCGACGAACGCGGCGTAATCCCCGGCCACACTACCCGTCACCACACCGTTGCTGTTGATGGTGGGCATCGCCGCCCGGGCGCTGTTCGCGCGTAATGGGTCGCTACCCAGCACGACCTCGTCCCAATCCGTCACGCCATCGCCATCTGTGTCCTTGTCATCGGTTGAGACGCGGTAGAACTCGCGGTTCGTTCCCGCGATGCGATTGGGGAAAGTCGCTGACGCCGTCGCTCCGTTTAACCAAGTGACTCCGTTGAACGGAGTCCAGTTCGTGAGCGTAGTGCTGGAGAAAAGTTTCTGATCCTTTGCGGATTGGTGCGGCCAGACGACGATTGCGTCATTGGTGAGCTTGGTGAGTAACAGAACTATTTTGGAATTTGGATCGAACGGATCTGTGCCCCACTGGGCTTCCTGCGCATTGGACGCGCCATCGCCATCCGCATCCCCGTTTGGTGGCAGCCCAAAAGCACGATAGCGAACCTCCCACGCGTCCGGCAAACCGTTCCCGTCCAAGTCCGGCCCGCCCGGCCAGGTCTGGCCCGCAAACTCCGGCTTGCTGGTAAGGAGCAACGGATTCGATGAATTCGTGCGCTCAATCAAATCATTGATGCCATCCCCGTCCGTGTCGGCCAGCCGCGGATTGGTGCCGGCCAGGCATTCATCGCGATTGTTCAAGCCGTCGCCATCGGCATCCTGCGTGGCGTCCGTTGCCGAGAATTTGTTGAACCCATTCGCCTCCTCCCAAACGTCGGGCATTCCGTCCTTGTCGGAATCCTTGGCGCTGGCAAATGCGGGCAACGAAGCGAGCGCATTCGTCGTAATCAACAGCTTCACGCCTTGATGCACCACCATGGTCAGTTGGTTCGTCACGCCGTTGTCATCCGTCCATTGCGCTGTGCCATTGTCCAGCGGGTTGCGGGCGGTGCAATTGGCGAACGTGCGCGTGACAACGACGTTGTTGCTCGTTTGATTGCGAATCTCGAATGTGACCGTCCATGAGTTGCTGTTCGCCCCGCGCTGCGCAAAGAGTCGGAACTGGAGCCGATCTGAAATATCCGCCGGGCCGTAGCCGCTGAAGCCGAGCTGCGATTTCAAATCCACCGGCGGATTGCCGTAATCCGAATCCCAAATCGTCGTGTTTGGCTGGCTGGAATAGCTGAAACCACCAGCCGGTTCGGAGTGGAAAAGGTGAGTCACCCCGCTGTTGAAGTAACGCAGGCTCATGCCGAAAGTCCGCCAGTCGCTGCTCGCGGGATTTTTCACGGCAAACTCCAGGAGGTAGTCCTCGTTCCAGATGTTCGGCGCCAGGGCGCCCGCGCCGTGATCCCAGACCAACTGCACGTTTTCCAGATTCCATTCCCAACTCGACGGCCCGCCGCGGTAGAAGGGAACGTAGCCGATGAACGTTGGACTGTTCGTTGGATTGTAAGTCGGGTCGGTGCCGAGCCGTAGTTCGGCCTTGTCCCTCACCCCATCGCCGTCGGTGTCAGCGAGTAAGGGATTTGTCGGAATTGGCGCATGAATTTCGGCATAATCGGAAAGCCCATCACCGTCGGTGTCGGCGTTGAGCGGATTGGTGCCGAGGGCAACCTCCTGTCCATCGGTGAGTCCGTCGCCATCCGTGTCGGCTTTGTGCGGATCGGTGCCGTGCTGGTATTCCTGCAAGTTGCTCAAACCGTCGCCATCCGAATCCGCCGCCGCGAGCGCGACGGAACCGGGTTCGAGCGCGTATTTCATCTCGTACCAATCAGGAATACCGGAACCGTCAGAATCAAGGTTGCGATCCACAATTTGCACGGCGTGAATCCCCAGCGCCCAGCCGTCATAGTTGGTCACGTTGATCGTGACATTGGTGCTCGTGAGGTTCGGGTAGCACACGAAGTTGGCGTATTGAAAATTCGTGCCTGGCTTGATTTCGACAAAATCGCTTTGCGGCGCGGTCGTCGTTGTCCGAAAGAAACGGTCGGTCGTCGTGTCCGTGCCGCGGCGCACCCGCCCCTTCTGTCCGTCATACGAACCACCGACCAGCACGTAGAGATCGTAGTTCGTGAACGTGATATTGCTCAACGTGAGTGCCGCCTGATTTGTACCATAAGCGCGAATGAAACCGTCCATCAACTTCCGGTTGGACGAGCCGGTGT
Source organism: Verrucomicrobiota bacterium (assembly GCA_025360895.1). GTDB lineage: Bacteria > Verrucomicrobiota > Verrucomicrobiia > Limisphaerales > JADLHS01 > JADLHS01. Next base: position 4,952 of record JANYBF010000433.1, on the reverse strand, counting down.
CGCGGCTCGCATCACTGGCGTCACCCGTCCAGTCGAATGTGAAATTTGTCAGGATCGTGCCGTCGCTGCGGATGATTTGATTCGTGAGCGGCGTAAGCATGTCCGCCTTGCTGCCGTTAGTGCGGTTCCAAGTGCGAATGGGCAGGGTGTCGTTCCAGCGGGTTTGGGGAACGATGCCGGTCGTCTCATTCGTGCCGAGCGTCCCGTTAAGATCGCTCTGCGAGACGAAATGAATCCCGATGCCGCCGCGAAAAATCGTGGGCACGTTGGCGGCGCTCATCGGATTTGTACCGACGCGCCGTTCCAACGGGTCTGGCGCCCCGTCGCCGTCCGAATCGGCAAGCAGCGGATTCGAGGCGGGCGAGCCGTTCACTTCATCACCGTCCGCGATTGAATCACCATCCGTGTCGGCCATGAGCGGATTGGTGCCGAGCGCGCGTTCAACCCCGTCGCTCAAACCGTCGCCGTCGGTGTCGGCCTTGTTGGGATCGGTTGCGTTCACGCCGCCGTTGTACTCCTGAAGCGTCGTCAGGCCGTCGCCGTCTTTATCGCTTGCGGCGTCGGCGGCGTTGGTATCGCTCAAACCGTTGTCCTCTTCCCACCAGCGCGGCAGGCCGTCGCCATCGGCATCCGCCAGCGCGTTGATGTCAGCTTCCAGCTTCACGTAATCGAACTGGATCCAGTAGCCGACATTGGGGGTGATGGGGCCAACGCGCGCAATTTCAATGGTGTTGGGCCCGGCGGTCGCGAGCACGTTTGTCGCGGGAAAATCGAGGATGATGCGCGTATCGCGGTCGAGGCGGTTGGCAGTGAGCAGCGTTGACTGCCCGGCACTGTTTCGAAAGCGCACCGTGATGTCATGCGTGCCGAAGCCTTCGCCGCTTTGATTGATGGGGCCCCAAGCCAGACGCCGCCCGCAACCAGCTCAAAGCTCAATCGCAACCGTGATTGCGCGCCGGCCTGGGTAGTGTTCAGGAAGAAATGAACCCGATTGGTGCGATCGCCGTCCGTGAGGGCGCGTTCCCAAGCCGAGTTCGGTTCTTGAAATGCAACCGGCAAATTGGTGGTGAGCCCATTGAAGCCGACCGGATAAGTTCCCGCGCAGTAGAAATCATCATCCGCCGATGGATTGTTGGCGGCATTGTAGAGTGGGTCGTCCGGCAGCCTTGTGACTTTGCCTGGTCGCACGTCGTTGATGTAATTCTCGGAGGAAAATTCCTGCGTAGCGTTGTAGCCAGCGGCGAGCGGGTCATCGTCCACTCCGATTTGCCAGACGGCCTGCGGCGCGGCTGAACTCGCCACCGCCAGAAGCATCGAACCGGCGAAAATAAATCGGGCGGCGAAACGAGTCAGACGGTAAGGCAAAGCAACATTCATCATCAACGCATCCCGAGTGATGCGCGAGACAGTAACCAATCCGGCTTCAGGATGCAAACGGGGGAAACAAATAAAAAGGCCAGCGAATAAAGGTGTTCACTCCCGCGCATCCGACTATCCCACTTCCAATCAAAATACTGCGGCACCGGGTTAGGTTAATGTGGACAGCACGAATTTCAGATATGATCCCCGATGTTGGGTGGTGGCTGATACGAAGCTTCTAGTTCGGGCGCCAGCACGGCGTTTTCGCTGGCCAGGACGCGGTAGTTCTTGATCTGGAACGAAACTTCCCGGCCATCTTCCAGGCCCAGTTGTGAGTATTCCTCCTTGGTAATGCGGCTGCGCAGGATGAGACCGGACGGCAACTCCAGTTCCAGTCGGAGTAAAATTCCCAGGAAGAACGTGTGCCGCAACACCGCGCGATACGGCAGCAAGGCGAGGTCGTTGGAAACCTGTACGGCATACGGCCGGAAACCGATGCGCAGCCGTGCGCCATCCGCGTGACCGACGGCCGAAAACTGTATCTCATTGATCCGGGCCACTCCGCCGATCACTTCCGTATCGAGCACGTTCATAACGCCGACGAACCGGGCAACGAATTCGTTGGCTGGCTGTTCATAGACTTCGCGCGGCGTACCGATCTGTTCGAGATTACCTTTCGAAAAAATCACGATGCGGTTCGAGACTTCCATCGCTTCCTCCTGATCGTGCGTGACGAAAATCGTGGTCACGTTCAACTCATGATGCAGGGTCACGAGCCACTCACGCAGTTCCTGGCGGATTTTTGCGTCCACCGCGCCAAACGGTTCATCCAGCAGCAGCACGCTGGGCTTCGGCGCCAGGGAGCGAGCAATGGCCACCCGTTGCCGCTGGCCGCCGGAAAGTTGATGCGGGTAACGTTTCTCTAATCCGTCGAGACCAAATAATTTCAGCAACTCCATCACGCGCGCTTCGGCGTCGGCTCGCTTCCACTTCTTGATCTTGAGGCCGAAGGCGATGTTCTTGAACACGGTCATGTTCTTAAAGAGCGCGTAGCTCTGAAACACGAATCCGATGTTACGCTTTTGCACCGGCACATCGTTCACCCGTTCGCCCCGCACAAAAATGTCGCCCTCGGTCGGCACTTCGAGACCGGCAATCATGCGCAGCACGGTCGTCTTGCCGCCGCCACTGGGGCCCAGCAAGGCCATCAACTCGCCATCGTTGACGGTGAAATTGACATCATTCACGGCCGTCACTTCGCCGAATTTTTTGCTGACGTTCTTAAGTTCGATGCTCATTCGGATTTCGATTGGGCCAGGAAGACGGTGTCACCTGATTCTCCCAGCGTCGCCTGCTGGGCCAGTTCAAATTCGCGATGCTGTTTCCACTCCAAAACGGTTTTCACCCCGAGGGTCACCAGCGCGAGCAGCGCAAGCAAGCTCGCGACGGCGAAGGCGGCCTGCCCCTGATACTCCTTGTAAAGCTGTTCCACCCGCAGGGGCATCGTCTGCGTTTGACCGACGACGCCGGCGCTCACGACCGAGACCGCCCCGTACTCACCCATCGCCCGGGCATTGCACAAAATGATGCCGTAGAGCAGCCCCCACTTGACGCTCGGCAAGGTGACGTGCCAGAACGTTTGCCAGCCGTTTGCTCCCAGGGTGAGCGCCGCCTCTTCCTGATCCGTGCCCGTGGCCTGCATCACCGGAATCAACTCCCGCGCGACAAACGGAAACGTGATGAACACCGTCGCCAGCACAATGCCGGGCACGGCAAAAATGATTCGGAGGTCGTGATCATTCAGCCATTGGCCGAAGTACCCTTGCAGACCAAACAACACGATGAACATCAAACCGGCTACGACCGGCGAAACCGAGAAGGGTAAATCAATCAAGGTGATCAGCAGGGCCTTGCCGCGAAACTCGAACTTCGCGATGCACCAGGCCGCCGCCAGGCCGAACAACACATTCAGGGGCACGCTGATGGCCGCCACCAACAAGGTAAGTTTGATCGCCGACCACGAATCCGGATGCGTCAGCGCCGACCAATAAGCCGCCCACCCCTTGGCAAACGCCTGCGCGAACACGTTGACGAGCGGCAGCAGCAGGAACACGAGGCAAAACAACAGGGCAATGGAGATGAGCGTCCACTTCGCGAACGGCGATTCTTCCGTGCCGCGCTGCGATTTCGTGCGGCCCGCCGCCCACTTTTTTTTGGTAATGCCGGCCATATTAATTCACAAACTTGTTCGCCCACTGCTCCAGCAGATTGATGACCCCAAGCAACGCAAAGGAAAAGACCAACAACACCATCGCCAGGGTCAGGGCCCCCGCCTGATTGAATTGCTCCAACTGCTCCACGATGAGAAAAGGAACAATCTCGTCCACAAACCGGTGGTGGCTGGAAATGAAAACGATGGAACCGTATTCGCCAATGGCCCGTGCGAACGCGAGCGCGAAACCCGTAATGATGGACGGCAACAGCGAGGGGGCGATTACGCTCAGGAAAGTGCGTAGCCGCCCAGCCCCGAGGGTCGCGGCTGATTCTTCCACTTCGCGCTCAAAGTTTTCAATCACCGGCTGCAGGGTTCGCACCACAAACGGCATGCCCACAAACGTCAACGCGATGATGATGCCTAGCGGCGTAAACGCGCCCTTGATGCCGATCGGCACCAGAAACTTGCCGAGCCAGCCATTCGCTGCGAAAAGATTGGCCAGCGTCAACCCCGCCACCGCCGTCGGCAGCGCGAAGGGAAAATCCACCATCGCATCAAGGAACCGGCGCCCAGGAAACTCATAACGCGTGAGCACCCAGGCCAGCAGCGTGCCGAAGACCGCGTTCGCCAGCGCCGCGATCAACGCGGCGCCAAAGGTGATTTTGTACGCCGCCAGCGCCCGCTCGGTGGTCGCCAGCCGCCAGAACTCACTCCACGGAATGCCCAGCGTCTTGAGGATGATGCCGCCGATGGGTATGAGCACGATTGCGCTCAGGTAAAAGAGCGTAAAACCCATCGTCAGGCCAAAGCCTGGCATCACATTGAATTTCTTGTTGGCCATCCGAGTGCGACGCATAGACTAACTTTTTAGCTCTTTAACGCACAATCCATTTATTGAATCGGCTCGGTCGGCCTTCAAATCGAGCGTACGCTGACTGTGCGCTTGCCCGGCGCCGGCGCCAGAACTCTCCAACCTGGCCGAAGTCAACGACCGGACTGGCCGCACGCCGGTTTTGAAGTTCGGACAATTCCGTTGGCTCGGCCCTAATTTTCATCCGGTTTGATTTCATCGGTCTGATTCGGATTCGGTTTGACCGGGCGCGACCGGGTCGGACTCCGGCAAAGTCGGAGGTGCTTCCGGTTGCGGCTCGGGTGACCGGCCATAAACCTCCCGCATCCGGCGGGCGCGTTCCTCTTCACTGAGACACTTACCGCAAATCGCCTCGCGCACCGCCGGATTCTTCGCCCAGCGCTGGAAATGCGCCACGGCTTCTTCCTCCGTCTCCTCCCGCTCGCGCGCCAGCCGTTCCTGCTCGATTTTCAACCGCGCCCCGCTGTGATCGCCCCGGCGCAACGCCACCACGTCGTGACAAAATTC
>JANYBF010000405.1 GCA_025360895.1 Verrucomicrobiota bacterium | reverse complement strand
CGACCAATCAAGGTAAGTTGAATGGTTTGACCGTCCGCTCCCACAAATGGCACCACATCAAGGATCGGGCCAGCAGCTTTGATCCCGTTGCTGTTGGTCACCGGCTCAGCCCAGATCAATTGAGCCTGCCGCCCGGAAAGCGTCGTAACATCCCCCTCACTGATTAACTTCATCGACTTCGATTCCTCAATTTTCTTCACCAGTAACTTCAGCTGATTCTCATTCAGAATGCTGGATTCTCCTTCACGGAACAGACCGAAGCCAGCCAAGTCATCTGTCGTACCGCTGACAAAACGTGCTTTGATATTTACTTGTTGCGGTGGTTGTGTCTCGGTCGCGCTGTCGGAGACCTCCTTCCTCGCGACGGTGGAGGCGCTCGCTTTAGCATCGGCGATCTCCCGCCGCAAGCGGCCCACTTCGCCGCGCAACCGGAGCAACTCCAGATGTTCACGACGCAACCGCTCCAGTTCTTTCCCGTCCGCGCTGGAGAGCGGCGACGTCTCTGAACTAGCAGCGACGCCAGTCTCATGCGTTGCCCGCAAAGCGGCGTTTTCCATTCTCAACTGACTGAGGGTTCCGTGCTGCATCAACAAAGCTACGACCGCCCCTAACACGCAAGCCATCGGAAGCGCCACCTTCAACTTGGCGGCACCAATCACGCTCCAAGGCAAAGCCGCTCCGCTGGTTGCAGTGGCCGCCGTCGCCAACGAAGCTCCCACCACCGTGGCCATCAAGGCAACGGGCGCCGCCGAGACCGCCTGCACCCCCAACACCGCCGCCAGTGCTCCACTGGTGGTGACGACGCCGCGCGTCACCAGAATAGTTCGTAACTTTTCCAATGCACGATCGACGCGCATTCGCGCTGCGTTCTCACTCAGCCCCAGTTTCGCGCCAATCTGCTGAAATGGTTTTCCTTCGAAGTAACGTTGCAGGACGGCCTCCCGATCTTCCTCCTGAAGTTCGTGCATCGCATCATCAATCACGGGCCGCAGTTGTTCCCACTGAGCTTCTTCCCCCGTATTCGTATTGGTTTGTTGCATGAGATGGGCCTCCTGTTCCCGGACGCGTCGCCGTTGTTCACCCCGGACGGCTTTCGCCGCCGCATAGTAGGCGCTGGTATAAAGCCAGCCCGCCAAAACGGAACGGCCCATAAGCGAATCCGCTTTGCGCGCCAGGTCGATAAAAACACTTTGCGTCACCTCCTGGGCCAACTGACGATTGCCGTCCACCTTTCGCAGTGCTGCGGAATAGACCAGATTGAGATACCGCCGCACCAACTCGGCAAAGGCATCATCGGCGCGAGTCGAAGCAAAGCGACGAAGCAATTCAACATCTTCGATCATGTTCATTTCAAGTTGTAGCACCCACCGAAACAAAAACCGCACAAAAAAACTTTTCGCCGGGCACTGTCCCATTACCTTGGGATCAAATGCGAATCGGATTTACCACAGATGCGGAGGTCGAGTTGCTCGATTTCGCCAAACAACACGGCTTCGGCTCGATTGCCTGGATGCGGTTTGATCAAAGTTTCGCCGCACCCGGCAAGGAAAGCTGGCGCGCGAAGGCGGAACAATTCTGTGCCGAAGCCAAGGCACGCGATGTGAACATCTCGACCATTGGCGCATTTTACCGCAATCCGCTGGACCCGGCGCAAACTGAGTTCGCGCGCGCCTCGCTCCATCGAGCGGTGGATGTCGCCGCGTTGCTCGGGGTGCGAACGGTTTCCGGCTTTCCCGGCGGCGTCATCGAGACCACAATCAATCCGCGTGGCGGGCAACCTGCGATTACTCCGCTGGAAAATTTTATTCCGCAGATCCTCGCATTCTGGGAGCCGGTCGCCAAATACGCGGCGGATCGGGGCGTGCGCCTCGCCTTCGAGCATTGTCCGCAAGGCGTGTTTCGCCTGCCGGTGATGAATTACAACCTGTTCGGCCAGCCTGCGAACTGGGAACGGTTCTTCAATGCAACGAAGTGCGCAAACATCGGCCTCGAATGGGACGCCGGGCATTTGATCTGTCAATTCATTGATCCGGTGGAGAATTTGCGGAAGTTTGGCGCCAAGGTTTTCCACGTTCACGCGAAGGATGCCTTCATCAACCGGCAGTTGCTTGAAACCTATGGTCCGTGTCATCCGGGTGTGGCCGAACACCGGTTGCCCGGCTTCGGTCAGGCAAACTGGTCGGAGGTCATTCACGAATTGATCCGCGCCGGTTACGATTCCGACTTGAACATCGAAGGCTGGCATGACCCGGTTTTCAAAGATCATCCGGCGGATGCCCAATCACCACTCGCCGGCAAAAAGCTCGAACGCGAATGCTGGCTGCGGGCCAAACAACACCTGGAGCGATATGTGCCGAAGACGTGATGGCCCGCGACGGGTTGCAAATTATGGTGATTAGGGGAAAATGAGGCTGCACATATTACAGCGCAGCCTATTCTTAAGTGTTTAGTCAGCCATGAAAACAATTCGCCGATTTTTTCTTGCCGGAATTACCGCCGGCGGGTTGCTGTCTTGCATTGATCAAACACTCGCATCCGCCATCATTCCACTCAGCCCCACCGACCATGTGGCCACTTCTGCTGCCGTATTTCGGGGAGTGGTAGTCGGCGCCGATTGCTTTCGCGACGCGAAGGATGGCCAGATTTACACCCGGACTTCACTACGCGTGCTGGAGCCGTTGAAGGGAACTTTTCCAACCATCGTGATCGTGGTCCATCGCGGTGGCGCGATGGGCGCGGAACGCGACTTCGCCGGCTATTCGCCGCGTTTTGTGCCGGCAGGTGAGTATCTCGTTTTTGTGGTTCGGCGCGCCGATCGAACCTTGACCAGCACCCAAGGTTCCTCAAGTGCGGTGAAATTACAGCGCCGCTCCGGCCAGCTCACTCCCGGGCAGGAAGCTTTGCTCAAAGGGCTTCGCACCTTGACGAACCACGAGCAGATCGCCGGAGACGATGTCACGGATCAGGCTGGTTTCGAGATTTCGAGCCTGGTCACCGGGTTGCTTGTGGACGGTGCCGGCATCTCTTCGCGGTTTTTGCAGCCCGACCGGGGCGAGGCGATACCGGTGTTGATTGATGCGGACAGCTTGCCACCCGGCATTTCGCTGATGCAGGCGACGAACGCTGTAGCACAAGCGTTCAATGCCTGGGCCGCCGTCACCAAACTGAGGTTTCGGATCGAAGGCGTTCAAAGTTTTGGCGCCGGAGCGGACACCATAAATAACAACGATGAAAAGCTCCGCATTCAGTTGCACGATAATTACAATCGCATCAACAACGTCGGAACCCTGGGCATCGGCGGACGCGGAAGCCTTACATCGCCGGTCGGCAACACCGGCTGGAACCTAGGTGGCAGCGTTGGCACCAATGAGTTTTACAAGACTACGCGTGGCTACGTGGTGTTGGAGCACGGGGCGGCGGTTATGCAGAATCTATTAACATTCACCGAAGTGCTCTGCCACGAGATTGGTCACGCTCTTTCCATGGGTCATTCGAGCGAAACTTTCGGGGAACCGGACAACACGCTCAAGCAAGCTATCATGTATTACCAAGCGCACGCCGATGGACGCGGGGCGACCCTTGGCGCATACGACCCGCCGGTGATTCAGCAGGCGTATCCCTCGAACAACACCCCACCTTATTCCTACAGCCGCGTCATTGACATCACTACCACCGCGAGCGGCCCCCAGCCAAACATCTCAGGAATAAACGATGTGGAACTTCGCGGTTATGATCTTCAAACCACCAACCCGACGCTGCTAACCACCAATGAACTGAATCTGAACGGAATCTTTGCCCGGGCGGGAGATGTCATCAAATACACCCCGAATGGCAATTTTGGAGACCTGACGCGCTTGGATCCCGCCGACAGTAGTTTCTACGACGTCATCTACGCACGCTATTCCGATGGGACGAACGCTTCGCCGTACCTGACGGTTCGCGTCGTTTCCTATAACCAAGACACGGTTGCCCCAACCGACGGCATCCCCGACAACTGGATGTTGACTTACTTCGGCAACGCGACACCAATCGGAACTCGTGCCGGTTCGGCGGACTTCGATGACGACGGGATGAGGAACATTGACGAATACCGCGCAGGAATGGATCCAACGCTTTCGGCTTCTGGTCAACGAATCACGCTCCTCAACGACACCGACATTCAGTTCCAAGCCAAGGCGTACGAGCTTTATGAATTGCATAGCTCCACGAATCTGGCGGACTGGGAGCGGACGGTAAATCCCAGCATCCCGACAAACTCGACGGGCACGTTCACCGGGATCCCGAAGGTTGCGCCCTTCATGTTCTTCCGCGTGCAGAAGGTTCCGTGACCATTTGAGCCGCAAGCCTCCGGACCGACTCGCTTCAAACTCATGGCTGAGTTTGCGCGGAGGTGACGACCGGCACTGCGCCCACCCTTTGGTTAAACGCCACCGCATCCGCGTAAGCCACGCCGTTACCGCCAAAGATATCCAGCGCCGAGCCGATCGTCAGGTCCACCTTCCCCTGCCCCAATCGCGTCACCGTCTCCAAATCAGCCAGCGAATTTGCGCCACCCGCATACGTCACTGGGATCGGCGACCAACGACCCAATTGTTCGACCAGTTCTCTGTCTATGCCGCGACACAAGCCCTCCACGTCCACGGCGTGAATTAAGAACTCCGCACAGGAACCAGCAAAGGTCTCCAAGGTGGAGGCGCACAGCGTCATTTCAGTGAATTTCTGCCAGCGATCAGTGACTACGAAATACTGCCCATCCCGCTGCCGACAACTCAGATCAAGCACCAGTCGCTCCCGACCGACGACTTTCACGAGTTCATCCAACCGCGCTCGATCCACCCGGCCTTCGCGGAACACCCAACTCGTAACGATGACGTGCGAAGCGCCGGCATCCAACCAACTGTGAGCATTAGTAACATTGACGCCACCGCCAATCTGCAACCCACCCGGGTATGCCGCCAACGCCGCGCGCGCCGCCGCCTCATTGCCCTCGCCGAGCATGATGACGTGGCCACCGGTCAGGCCGTCGCGCCGATAAAGCTCCGCATACCACGCCGCGCTTTGGTCCGAGACAAAGTTTGTCTTTGGCCCGCTGAGCTGGGATTCCAGCGTTCCACCGACGATTTGTTTGACCCGACCTTCATGCAGGTCAATGCACGGACGAAACATGAGTGCAAGCTAGAGTTCCGAGTTTGAAGTTCCAAGTGCCAAGTTACCGAAGCAATTCCCTAAGCCGGGCATCTCCCATCGGGCTGGCGCGGCAACGGGGTTGATTCAGCATCCGTCATTGATCTCACAAACACACCAGCGGCATGCCGCGCGGCAAGCGAATAACCACCGTGCCCGCAATCTTGTCGTGCCAGGTTTGTTTTTCCCGATCCCAAATCATCCACAAAAAACCAAGGAATAGAACAATGACGGAAAATGCCGCCGCCAATCCACGGACGAGTGCCACGGTAAACGTCACGGGCTTGTCGTCCAGCCGCACGACTTTCAGGTTGAGCACAACACCACCGACCGTCGTGCCCTTCCAGGCCCACATGCCCGCGAAGTACGCCAGCGCCACGAGGAATCCGAAGGGCGGCCCCCCCACGAGCGAGCCAAGGATGCTGACGATGATGACGTCGAGGAACGCGGCCCCGAGCCGTTCCCAAAAACTTGCGCGCGGAAAACTGAGAACTTCGGAAGCAACCGCCGGGGCATTAAATGGAGCGGCCATGGGCATGGGTGGCAATCCGGCATCGGTGCTGCCCGGGGTTGGCGGAACTTCTTGTTCAGGCGAGGTGGCCGCTGGAACGCTTGCAGCGAAGGCGACCGGGTTGGCGGCAGCAGTCGGACTTGCGGGGCCAGGCATCGGCGCGGGCGGTGGCGTGGCCGGGTGTTCGGGCATTTCGCGGCGAAAACTGCCGAACGCTGCTGTTACCGCCACTCCTAATCCCCAAACGCCGGTGAGAGTAAAGGTTAGCAAACCGAGAATCGGTACGAGATAAAGTAATGTAAGAATGAGACTACCCATCAGAAAGGCGATCACCGGCTTTACCAGTGGGTTCATCCCGAAAGCGCGACCCAACGATTGACCGAGGTATTCGAGAAACGCCACTTTGCCGATCAATGTGCCAAAGAGCAGCGCCGCCAGCAGGAACGGAATGACGACCACGCCAATACCGGTTGCCACTAATATCAGCAAGATCAACGGGAGTAAGATTTTAGTGAGCAACCCCATAAGGAAGGTCGTGGCAGGTCGCCGGGTTATTTCGGCAAGACAGATTTCCACCGGCCGGTTCAATACCACGGCCACGAACAGATAGAACAGGAAGAACGCCCCTGCCACCATCCACAACCAACCGAGATGAGGCGCGAGGGCCAGCGGGCGGAGTTTAAACACACATTGCACCAACCATTGTTTTACCCAGTCGATTCTGGGCAGCCCAAACGCTCCAAAATCAACTTCATGAATTTCTCCCTCTACTTTGCCACCGTCCGCCACCTCCACTTTGCCGCCAACGGCCACCACGGCACCATGCACAATGCTTCCCGGTCCCACTTTTACATTGCCCAAAATCGCTACCACGGCGTCGCCGACTTCGGCGCCGTCAATCGTGGCATCACCGCCAATCGCCACCACCGCATCGCGCACCTTGCCCTGTGCCCGGGCATCGCCGCCGATGGCGACCACGGCATCGACCGTCTGGTTGGCTTTTAATTCGGCTCTTTTGCCGAAGGTAACCACCGCATTGCGTCGTTGATCCTGACCATGCTCATTGAACAAGTCTCGAAATTTATTTCGCCGCTCCTCGTTCGCGCTCACCTTTGTCGCAACGTCTTCGGTGGTCTCCCCGGCGGGCAAAGCATCGTTCGCCGCATTGGTTATGCTGGCGGCCGAAGATTCAAGTTGTGCGGCGGGAGCATCATCATTCTCAGCTGACACGGTCAAAGGCCCGAACCCGACACCGACGGCTACCAGCAACCCAGCCAACCCAGCCAACTCGATTTGTTTCCACATGATTCTGTTCATAATTCTTTTCGTATTCGTATTCGATCTATCGGCGCGGCAACGCCAGGCGCACACACGCGGTACCAAGGCCCACACAGGCGGCGTAAGCTGCAAATAGCGCCAGACCGCATCCAATCAAAACTCCGGTTCCGAGATGGCGGAACGCGGTCATCAATGCATCGGCCAAAACTCCAACTGTTTTACACAGCACCCCGAACCAAGCAAACCATTCTCCCGCCTGCTGACCGGTGGATGACACTCTGGCCACATGCGACAACTCGCTGAAGCCAAGGCAGATTCCGCCAAATAACAGCAACAGGATCACCAGCGCGGCACCCTGCAACCCCAGCGGCCACGACTGCCAAGCGGAGCGATACCATGGAACTGCGGTGCGTCGTTCGACAGCACGCATTACCCGGCCGGCAAGTGCGAAAGGTGCGGACAATTCGCCCAGCGTATTCAGTTCCTGCTGTACCCTCGCGGACAGTTGTTTTTCAAATTCGGGATTCATACGCATCTCACAAATTCAACTGGCTTCCTCCGCCAGCTTGAGCCGCAGTTTTCGCCGCAAAGTTTCGCGTCCTCGAAAAATATCCGTCTTAACTTTGCCCAACGATACTCCGACCTTCACGGCAATCTCTTCGTAGCGCAGCCCCTCCAGATGGTAAAGCACCAGTGGCACGCGCTGCGCGGTGGGCAGGCTTTGCAACGCTTGCTCGACCAGTTCGCGCCGGTCAGAGATCGCCAGCGTTTCATCGGTGTCCACCGGCGATGGAAAGTCCACTGGCTGTTCGTCGTTGTCTTCAGTGCCGTGAAAAATATCGGAAAAGAAAGTCCAACGCGAACGGTAGCGGGAAATATGATTGAGGCTCAGATTCGTGGCAACGGTCTTGAGCCAGCCGCCCACCGTCCGACTGCCCCGCAATTGGTCGAACCGCTCGAAGGCGCGCAGGAACACTTCCTGGGTGATGTCTTCGGCGTCGGTTTGATTGGCGAGCAGGCGCATGGCGGTGCTAAATACCATGTTCTGGTAATTGTGCAGGAACACCTCGAACTGTTGCGCGTCGGTCATGGGCGGGCGCCGCTCGTCCTAGGATCAGCTTAATACCGAATGGTGCGGGGAAGCAAAGCCGTTGCATAACATCTTGGATTTGGAAGCGCGATTTGCATGTCATGCGATTCAGTTCGTCAACCGGACGGCGGGTGCGTTAAAACTTTTGCTGACGTTCATAGCACATACGGCGAGGGCGGTCATTTTCTGACGCAGGTCGCCTGCTGGCGGAGCAAATTTGGCGACACCCATCACCGCACTGCCCGCCTGGGGCGGAGGAACGTCGGGCAGCATTGGCAGCGGCTGCGCCAGTTTAAACGCCGGATTTATTTTCATTGAAATCGTTTTCATCGTTTCAATCCAATAACCCGGCAACCGCCCGTTTTGTTTCAGAAATTTATTACCCGAGCTACACCCCGCTTTTGCCCATGCGTTTCAGGTATCCTCCCAAAAGCAAAAAAGGACGCCGGTGAAGGCATCCTTGCTGAAATCCGAAGGATTGGTTGAACTACTTCAACTTCGCCAGCACGTCTTTGACGGCCTGGAAGTTCGGTAAATCTTTGGGCGTGGCGGTTTGCTCGGCGTATTGAATCACTCCCGCCTTATCAATCACGAACGCCGCGCGGGCCGAGGTATCGCCCACGCCAGCCAGCATCGGAAACACGACGTCGTAGGCTTTGGTCGTCGTTTTGTTCAAGTCACTGGCGAGGGTAATGCCAATCTTTTCTTTCTGCGCCCAAGCGTCCTGTGCGAACGGGCTGTCCACGCTGATGCCAACCACCTCGGCATTGAGACCGGTGTATTGCGATAAGCCAGCGGTGACATCGCACAGTTCCGTGGTGCAAACCCCGGTAAAGGCGAGCGGAAAAAAGAGCACCACGGTGTTTTTTTTGCCCAAGTTGTTGCTGAGTTTCACGTCCACGATTCCGGACGCTTGTTTGGATTTCAAATTGAAATCAGGAGCTTTGGTACCAACGGCAATAGCCATAATGAGGGTTCAGTTTAGTGTTTGATTGTCCGATCGCTTCGTAGCAGCCAACAGTATTGCCGGCTAGGAAGAAAGTGTCAAACCGTGAATCAACCAAAACTCTCGTGACTGTTATCAGACGACAAAGCACCGTGACTGACGGAAATCTGAGCGGTCGTGGAAAATCTGTTTACTTCCCACGCCGTCAAAATATATTGGTTGCGGTAGCCGATGTGGCGGAATTGGCAGACGCGCTAGACTCAAAATCTAGTACTCTTACGAGTGTGTGGGTTCGACCCCCTCCGTCGGCACCAT
>JANYBF010000366.1 GCA_025360895.1 Verrucomicrobiota bacterium | reverse complement strand
GTAACTTTCAATTTCACCGGTCCCGGTTTGCTGACGTGGACATACCAATCCTGCCTTGCCTCGCTGTTAGCGGGAACATCGCGCGGCCCGGGTTCACCTTTTACCGGTTGCCCCTGCTCGAACAAACCGGTGACCTCGACTCCCGCAGCCTCCAGGTTCAATTGCACCTTCATCGGCTGCTCGGTGTTGTTGTTCATCACGGCGGAAATGACCACGAAGTCTCCGACGACAAAGAAGCGCGGCGCTTGGAGGCGGACGATGAGTGGTTGCTTGGTGCGCGTCGTCGCGTCAGCAATGCCGAACTGGTTCTCCGACGAGGCCGCCCGCGCCGTGGCTTTCCAGCCAGTGAGCGAATCGGGATACTTCACTTTCACCGTGGCTTGGCCGGCTTTGTCCGTAATCACGTCCGGTTGCCAGACAATCGTAGAACGGAAATCCGTGCGAACTTGCACGGCCGGTTCTTCGCCTGGAGTTGCGGGCGGCCCGCCAGCTTTACCATCGGCCATCATCGCCAACGCCGGCGCGGGCGCTGCCATGTTACTCACCCGGCCGGCCGAGAGCTTTGATAATCCTTTCATCGCCACGGCCCCGCCCAACGCTTCTTGTCTCTCAGAACGACTGTCCATGCTCTGACCATCTTTGGCAGTGACAGCTAATGTGAGTTCCTTTTTCGCGGCGTAATCCCCCTCCTGATCGCGTGCCCGGATAAAGCGCTGTTCCTTTTCCCGTTCCTCGATCAGTTCGTCCTTCTCCCCTTTCACCAGCTTCGCGTAACTCTTCTGGTTCATGGTGCTTTGCGTTTGCACCTGCTGCCCGCGCTTCGTGCCGAAGTAAAATTGTCGTGGGTCGCCGGCGTAATCCGGTTGAATGTAAAACACCGATTCGTCCACGAGGCTGAACGCGACTTCCGCCGCCACCGGCTTGCCTTCGTGATCGCGCGTGGTGACGAGGAACTGCCCTTCATTTTGCGGCTGGTATTGCGGACGATCCGGCTGCACGTCCACGGTCAGGAAATGTTTCGTCGGTGGAACGACGACTTGCTTCGTGTCCATGAACATTTGCCGGTCACTCACCATCGCCGCGCTGAGGAAAACATTGGGCACGTACTTCTCCTCCACGAATAAATCCAGGAGCTTCACCGTGCCGGTCATGTGAACGAGGCGATAGTGATAAAGGTCTTCGCCCTCGACCGTGAACAGCACATAGCGGTCGGGCGAGTTGGCGACCAGCATCACGGGCGTTTCGCCACCGGCGCGGAAGGTGTCCTTGTCCGCAATGATCTCCACGCCGCCGTGGCGGTAGCCGAGCTCGGTCGTCTGGCCGCTAGCGACCCAGATCGTGGTTTCAGCGCGGATGGGCTGCGGTGGACGCTGGGGAACAAGGTCTTCACTCAACCAGGCCAAGCGATAATAACCATCGCGCTCCGGCGTGAAGCTGATTTGCGCCACTCCGTTCGTATCCGTCTTGATTGTGCGCGTGAGAATGTCGTCGTGCTCGTAGCCCCGGAACTTGAGCCGCCAACTTTTCTGATCCGGACGCTCCGGCACGGGCGGCCAGATTTTGCTTTTGGCCTGAAGCCCCTTGAGTTCCTCGCCCTTCACTTCGGTACCATCGGGTTTGAGCCAGATTTCATACCAGTAATCGCGCGTGACCTTGACCGTGCCTTCGGTTTGCACCGGCTGTTCATTGGCATCAAGAACCTTGAAATCCACGCGCGCCTTGTCCTGTGGACGATAGAGATTGCGCTCGGCTTGCGGATAAACGTAATACCGCTGCCGAGTAACGCGGACATTGCCGCTGCCGGAAATTTCGCGTCGGCTGGCGTCAGTCACGCGCGCTTCGACGCGATACTCGAAGTCCTGCCCGGCGTTGGCCGGCGTGTCGAACGTGAGCGTGGCCTTGCCCGTGGCGTCGGTCTTGAGGGTTTCACGCTTTACAATCTGTCCACCACCGTACCCGCGACCGTAGCGCGATTGGTTGCCGTCCATATCCTCGTAAAACCAGGCGAACTCACGTGCCCGGTGCCACGACTGCCAATACGGATTCTGATTTACGATCACCTCGACGCTCGCGTTCGCCACCGGCCCGCCGAAGTAATAATCCGCCTGGATCACCACCTCGACCTTTTCGCCGACCCGAAACGCCTTGCGCTGCCCATTTTCCTCCGGCGTCTTCACGCTAACTTTGAATTCGGGCAACTTGTATTCCTCCAGGCGGAACAACGTCGCGCTGCCGATGCCGTTCTGGCGGCCTTCGTCCCAAAACTGCACGCGATATTCGCCGAGCGGCAGGGCCTCGGTGAGTTCGAGGGAACCCCAGGCGCTACCGAACGCATTGAGCTTGGCTTTGTCCGCCTTTACCTTCGCGCCTTGGGGATCGGTGATCTCAAATTCAACGGTCGCATCGCTGGGCGTGGAATAGACCGAACCATTGTGGCGGCGCGCGATGAATTTCCAGTTCACGGTTTCCTTGGGCCGATACGCCGGCCGGTCGGTGAAGGCGTAAATCTTCCAGGACTCGGACTCGCCGCGATTCCAATAGCTGTTGCCGGGACTGAACGCCTGGCGATCTTTCGTGATGCCGCTGGCGAACAGCTCGAGGTTGTTGTGTTGCCGGGTAGCCAGATCAAAAACCGCAATGCCATCCGCGCCCGTTTCCTTTACCTGCTCGCGCGTCAGCCATTTGTTGCCGTCGTGCCAGCGCTCCCAGAGTTTTACCTTCCCGTTGGCGAGCGGCGAACCGTCGAGCGCGTTGCAGAAATAAACCAGCGCCTGTTGGCCGGAAGTCTTCAAAACCAGCGTGGCATCGGTGACGAGAATCAATTCGCGCGCCCGCTGGTCGCCGGCTTTGGCTTCCAGCACATAAGCGCCGGGCTTGAGTTTCGGGTCGAGGCGGAGCGCCTCGTTACCGGGGTAGTAATCCTCGGTAGGGACGCGTTGCTGCGCGTTCCCGATTTTAGGGCCGACCGGCAGGTCGGCCCTACCGGATGTTTTTGGCTGATAGGTCCACGACCTTATCTTTTCCAATGCACCAACATTGATGGAGGCCAACCAGTTTTCGCGCTGCTCACCCAACTTCACGTCGCGATTAAGTTCGACTGGATAAAGGGCCAGTTCGATTTGTTTCACGTTGCGCCAGTTCAACGCGTATTGAATTTCCGAGTCCGGCAAAAAAATGTTGCCGACACTCACGCTCAGTTGCGACTCGGTGATGTTCTTGATTTGCTGCTGCGCCTGTTCCCAATAACGCGTCTCGCCCTTGGCAAACTCCGTCACCAGCCGGCGGAACAATTCGAGCGCCTTCTGATAGTCCGGATCCTGTCGCCAGTTGCCGTCGGCGAGCGCAATGG
>JANYBF010000354.1 GCA_025360895.1 Verrucomicrobiota bacterium | reverse complement strand
GTTTATGCTGTCTTCCCGTTCGTCTAAAAACAGCCACGTCATGCTCGGTCCCGGAGCGGTCAAATCGCCCGACTTGTAATAGATCTTGGTTCCCGGAGGACCGAAGTCCTTCACATCGGTGCTGTTAAACCAGGCGTTCATCGAAATACTGCGCACGCGCGGCACTATCTGTCCCGCGTTGGGGCCATAGGTGGCTTTGCCCGTGGACTTGTCCGCCGGGCATTTCCAGATCCCCGCATTCTGGCCACAGTACTGCCAGAGCAAACTTTTTTTGAGGTCCAGATCAATGTCCCAATTGTGCGGATCCGCCGGCGAGTTTATCACAAGATCCCCGTTGACCCATTGGTTGGGGCCGAACGATGGGGGCACCTTGTCCTGGTTGTCATCAACGTAAAACCTCCATGCCATCATCATCTGCCGGCCATTGTTCATGCACGTAATCCCCTGGGCCTTGGTCTTGGCCTTGGATAAGGCCGGCAACAGCATGGCCGCCAGAATGGCAATGATGGCGATGACAACCAGTAATTCGATCAAGGTGAAACCCGTCGCGGGCTTGTGGCCGCAGCGGGGTTTTCTATCTGATCGGGCAGGAATCATCGCGTTGACCAGTGGACGCTTTTGAAACGCCTTAATTTTCCGATTCATGCATAGACCATTGGCCGTTGCGCCCCGATTTTGCAAGCGCTATTTGACGGAACTTTTCGATCGCGCAAAATTGCTATTTTTCAGCTTTCACAAGGGCTTGGGTAGCTTGCCCGAATGGCCACACCCGTCCGACGACGCCCGCCAACCGCCGTTTCACGGCACGATGTCGGTGGGCGGGATGCTCCGCTGGCTCCGAGCGAATACCCAAGCCCGTCGGGAGCCGGTTTAAGTCACCATATCCAAAATCGGATCAGTTCATGAGGGTTTGCGGGTTGCTCTCATTGCGAGTTATCGCAAAGCAGCAGGACGCGGCGGGACAGAAGGCTTGCGTGGTCGTTCGGTAAGGCGCATGTTGCTGCTACCAACGACAGGCACAGGTTCGTGACGCCACTTGGTGGCCGGAATTATGTCGTTCGGTTTGATATGGAAATCTACGAGTCCCGCAAGCACGAGCGCGGTTTCACGCTGATCGAGCTCCTCGTCGTCATCGCCTTCATCGCCATTCTCGCCGCCATGCTGTTGCCGGCTTTGTCCAAAGCCAAAGAAAGAGCCAACCGCACCGCGTGTATCAATAATCTGCGGCAACTCGGCCTCGCGATGACGATGTACACCAACGATAGCAACGATTATATGCCATGGTGTCAATGGAACAACACGTACGGACCGAGCTGGATTTATGCTCCCTATGCCGGGAAAGCACCGGACCCGTTCCAACTGGCCGGGGGCGCGCTGGTTGATAATCCCGATGTCCTGGCCATCTCAAACATCCTGGCGGGAGTTTACTATCCATACCTCGGCAATCGGAAGGTCTATTATTGCCCAATGGACAAAAAGGAGAACCCGGATTTTGTGAATCGCATCCAACGGGTTTCCAGTTACATCATGAACGGGGCAGTCGGTGGCTTTGGGGATTACAATCTCCGCAAACGATTTAAGATCACCCAATTTAACCCATCCGCCTACGTCCAGTGGGAGCCCAAAGTGACCAATTTCGGCGGGCCAATTGGTCCGTACGCTTACAACAAGGGATTTGATGCCAGCCAATATCCAGAGGGTGAAGAGGGCATCGGAAACCGCCACGGAAAAGGGGCGGGCATTCTGGGATTCGATGCGCGGGTTCACTGGATCTCGCTCCAAACTTTTAACCAAGAGTCGTTAAAAAAACCGGGAATGCTCTGGTGCGTTCCCGGAAGTTCGACCGGCCGCTAAACTGATTATGTGTCTGCTTGTTGGTGAATATTGGCCTCGGATTTCCCGCTTCGGGAGTTGGCAGGTGCAACTGTTGCTTTCTTGCGTCCCTATTTTTCTCCTCTCGACGTCGATGGTGGTCGCAGCGGATTTTCCATTCTTTGAGCCGGTCCAACCGGCACGCCCGTTTCAAATTATCGTGCATCGGGGCGAATCACATCAGGCGCCCGAGAACACGCGGCCCGCGTTGCAACGCTGCATCGAGGACGGCCTCGAATGGGCGGGCGTGGATGTTCGCCGGACGCAAGATAGTCACCATATTCTCTCGCACGACGCGAGTGTCACGGATGCCGCCGGTAAAGTATGGAACATCAACCAGCATACGTTGGCGGAATTGCGCCAGGTGGACGTCGGCTCGCGGTTTGCGGCCCGGTTCGCGGGCGAACAATTGCTCTCGCTGGAGGATTGTTTCGCCCTGTGCAAAGGCCGGTTGAATCTTTATCTCGACTGCAAGGACGTACAGCTGGGACATCTGGCGGAGGAAATCATGGAGTCCGGCATGAGACAGCAAGTCGTGGTTTATGGCAACCTCGATCAGACCCGCCAGATAAACACCAACTCGGAGGGCCAAGTGGCCACCATGACCAAATGGCGGCCTGGCTTCGAGGTCCCGGCGTGGGCTGTAACCAATGGTTTGGCGGCAGTGGAGATTGACGCTCCGGACCTGACGCCGGAAATCGCCGCGTCGTTTCACCGCGCTGGCATCAAAGTCGAGGCGAAGGTGCTCGATGAATGGGACCGGACGGAGATGTGGGATCGCGTCATCGCCGCCGGCGCCGATTGGCTGCAAACCGATTTGCCCGAAGAACTGCTCGCCCATGCTCTGTGGCGCCGATTACCCAAACGACCGGTCGAGATTTCGCTGCATCGCGGCGCCAACCGTTATGCGCCGGAAAATACAGTGCCGGCGTTTGCCAAAGCCATCCGGCTGGGCGTGGACTTTGTGGAGTTTGATGTGCGGACCACCAGCGACGGCAAATTCTATCTGCTGCATGACAGCACGCTCGACGGCAAAACGGACGGCCACGGCCCCATTGCCAACACGCCATCGAGTGTGGTTTCCGCTTTGAGCGCGGGGGTGAAGTTTGGACAGCCGTTTGCCCGGTTGGGATTACCGACCCTCGAAGAATTTCTGACGGCCACCGAGGCCAAGATCGGCCTCTACTTCGATGCCAAGGCGATTCCGCCCGAAGCATTGGCGGAGGCCATCGAACGTCATCACATGTGTGATCGGACCGTGGTCTATCAATCCCCCCAATATCTGGTGCGGCTTAAGGCCATCAACCCCCAAATCCGCGCGCTGCCCCCGCTCGGCAAACTGGAGGATTTTCCTGAACTGGCCGCCAGCCTGAAGCCCTATGCGGTGGATGCAGATTGGAACATTCTCTCGAAAGACATGATTGCCCAGTGTCATGCGGCTGGGGTGAAAGTTTTCTCGGACGCACTCGGCAAACACGAGCGCGTCGAAGATTATCTACAAACCATGGAATGGGGCATTGACCTGATCCAGACCGACCATCCCTTGCGCGTGATGCGTGCCATCGAACTCTGGGCGGCCCACCAACCAACGAATGCTCCCGCCATTCCGGTTCTTAAATAGGCCGACGGCCCTGCCACTCAAGTGAATTCCCGTGGGCATTTTGTCCACGCGGCACTGAGTCGCTCCGCCGTGGTCTGGCAAGAATTCAAACTAGGGCGATGAAACCGCTGAGGTCGGCGAACAGGTTCGCACCTCGACCCGCAGAGCCGCAGGTTAGGGAACCACGCGAACGCGATAGAACCGATTGCTGGAAGTCAGCGCGTTCAATTTGCTGGCCGTGTTGCTGAGCCCGGTCACATCTCCGGGAATGATAATCCAGTTGGTGGGATTCAGGTCGGGATTGAACTCGAGCCGATATATCCGGTTCGAGCTGGCGGTCCAGATGAGCCGGACATCCACCTCGGAAAGCTCCGGCGTTAACAGCACCGGTTGGGGAACAACGAGGACCTCGCTGACGCTGACAATCACCGAGTTGGCGGTGTTGCTCAGCTGTATTGTGACTAGGTTACCGCTTCGTGCAATTGGAAATTCGCAGTTACCTTTTTATATCCAACAAAATCATCCGTCATAATTGTCGAGGATACTTCAACGTTTTGATTTAGGACGTTTTTGAGATTATTCCCGGTGACACGTTTCATCATGGTTGAACGTACCCGCCCGCCCCGTTCAACCAGCGAAACAAAGGGTGTTTTGTTACCCCGATAACCTTTAGTCCCGAGTAATTGTCGTTTGAATTTACCCAGAGCTTTTCCCATTTGTCACAAAGCCACCGATGGACGCGGGCAAGTATTGCATTCAGGTTTATGAATGAAAAATGGTTTGTTGGCCGGGCGCAGAATTGACATATCCGCGACCTTGCGTTTGCTCAACCGCCTCCCGAATTCGTCCGCAGAAAAGGAACTCCGGCAGAGGATCAAGCTGGCCGGCTGGGGCGGATCAATTCCGCCTGAATCCCGCCCAGCATCTGCTCCAGCCGTCGGCCATACTCGACAAAATTCTTCCGCGTCGCGTCGTCATTGCCGGCCTTGGCTGGCGCATCATGAAACACCACCACCATGTGCGGTTCGATGCTGATGCCGGCGTCGTAGCCACGGGCGAGAGCGTCCTTCAAAATGGCGCGCACCTGCCCCTGCCCTTCGCCCGGCCAGTTGTAATCAGCGTCTTTCTTGGCCGGATTCCACGTCGCATCCTTCACATGAATATGCGCCACATGATCGCGGACGTGTTCCCAGAATTCCCATGGGTCCTGACGCGGCCAGGGCTTGGGCCGGCTGCGGTCGGGATTGAAAATCGGATTGGCGGTGTCGAAGACGCACTTGAGACCGGGGCATTGGTCGAGCATGTCCAACGAATGTTGCCAACTCATGCCGCCGTAATTCATGCAATTCTCGTGAACCGGCTGGAGACCCGCGTCGAGAAACATGTTCGTCACGTCCCGTACCCGACGGAAAACTTCCGGCGGCGTCTTGAACTCCTCGTCACCCGGCTTGAAGCTCATGATGCGAACAAACCTCGCGCCGACGCGCTGCATGCGGGGAATGGTGCGTTTCACCTCGGCGAGGGTAATGGCGAACGGATCGGTGACTTTCTTGGCCCAGTTCATTACCGTCGAACCGAAGCAATACGGTTGAATCCCCGCCGCCTCGAACTCGCGGAACACAATGTCGAAAGCGGTGTCTGGTATGTCGTGCAGGTTTCCTTTGGCAAAGCCCGGCACTTCGATCCCACGCGGCTCGATGAATTCCCAGCCCAAGTCGCAGGTCGCGTGAATCTGACTCTTCAGCGAACCGCCCGCCTCGTCCCCTATGCCCATGAGCATCATACGCGCACAACCTTCCCCAGCGGATCAGGCCCGCCAGCAGCGATACACGAAGGCCGGCGGCAGATTGCGCCAGACAATGGGCGTGGCTTCCACATGCGAAAAATGTTCCAGTAACCGACGGCGAAACCGGCGCGACGTTGGAAACCATTTTGCGTGGATGTAGCCGAAGGCGACGAACTGGCCGTCCGGCGCGAGCGACGCCAGCATGGCGTCGAAGATGCGATCCTGCAGGGCGGGCGCCATCGTGCCCCACGCCAGCCCGCTGATGATGCAAGCCGCGCCGTGCCGCTTCACATAACGAGCCAGATGTTCGGCGGAATCATGGATGATTTCACACGGCCTGAAGCGCCGGCGCAATACTCCGACGTTGGTGTCACTGATCTCGAGCGCCAGCAAGCGACCGCGCCCCGCCATCCGTTTCAACAACAACTCCGTAAAAGCGCCCGTGCCCGGCCCGAGTTCCACCACCGTGGCCCCCGGTTTGAAATCACAACTGTCCACCACGGCGCGCGAAAGCGACGACGAACTCGGCCACAGCGAGCCGACCACCAACGGTTCACGGATGAACGCCTCGACGAAGCGCAACCCGCGCGCCCCGGTTTGCAACGCACGCATCACGCCGATGGCAGAGTCGCCCGGCAGCGTTTCGGATTTGGTATCATGGATCATAGTTATGATTTGCCATCGAACTCGTGAACTAACTCGCCGGCTTTACCGCCGGAAGGAACTCGCAAAATCCTGCGCCTCGACCGCCATCACCTTCTTCTCCAGTTTCGACTCCCCGATCAATTGATTCAATCTCTTTTCCCAAGCCGCGCCGTCCATCGGTAATTCCAACGTTTCGCCCAACAACGATGAATATACCATCCCATTCGCCAGTTCAACCGAATGGATGCCTTCCGCGCCGGGTGCAATCAGCGGTTCACCGTCCAAAATCGCGTTCACAAAGTTCTGCACCATGGTGGCATGCGGCAGGTTCGCGTTCGCAAACGGGATTGTCACGTTCCAGACCTCCGGTTTTACGAAACCCTGCTTCGCCGTCTGGCTGAATTTGATCATGTCCGTTTCATTGCGCGTGAA
>JANYBF010000347.1 GCA_025360895.1 Verrucomicrobiota bacterium | reverse complement strand
TCAAGTGTGGAATCCCCGATTTTGTTGAGATAATCACCGCCGAGTTCCAATGCTCGCTTGGCTGCGGCCACATCTGCAGGCCGATTCTTCTCGTTCCAACCTGTCGGGTCGTCGTCGTTTCCCCAACTGTATGTGTCTTTCAGCGTGCCGTCAGGATTTGTAGTAAAGATGAACGTATGTGAGAGCGGGTTATTCCGTGAACGAGGCCAAGGGCTGTGGTTCAACAATTTCGGGGCAAGCTGTCTATTTTGGCGATAACAATCCAGCCCCAGCAGATCAGCCATGTCGATTGGATCGTTGAAAACAATCGAATAAAGATTTGGTCCCCCTTTCTCTTCGATCGGGTCTCTATTTAGCCACCTTTGTAGATTGGGTTCGTAATAACGGTAGAGGTAGTAGACGAGGCCAGAGCTGGGATGATATTCCTTCGACGAGAAGCGATACGCGTTGGCCTCGGCCAGTGGCCCGCTCATGCCCAGGGTGTTGCCGTACGGATCGTAAGCGTATTTCGCTGCAAGCAATTGGTTCGTGTTCACCAGCGCGGTGATGTTTCCGTTGCCATCGGCGTGGTAGTAAGCGTGAGCCGAACCGTTGCCCGCGATCAACTGTCCGTTGTCCGTGCGGGCCAGCAGACCACCGATGCCACCCGCGCCTTGCAGACTTCCGCTTAAGTCATTGCCCCGGGTGTAGCTAACAAGGGCGAGGTTGTTGGCATCGCGCTCCTGCACCACGAGTCGCCCGTCATAAACGTAACGCACCTCATTGGTCTTTACCCACGCACTGGATTGCCAGGTGTATTCCTTGCGGGTGCGCCGCCGCAGCATTCCATCGTACGCAAACTCACTGCGCCAGGCGTTGGACACCGTCACGCTGGTCAACTGGTTCTCATCGTCATAGTAAAACACCCGGCGACCGTCGTTGGTGAGATTCCCACGCACATCGTAGTAGTGCGTGACCGTGGCGGGCAGATAGGCCGTGACGACATTGGTGTCCTTGCGGCTCAAGTTGTCCTGGGCAATCGCCGTGAAAGTGTTGTTACCGTCGAGCAACGTCACGCTGTCCCGGGCAAACGTGTTGTCTCCATACACCGTCGCGGCCACGGCGGAGTTGGCGTTGTCCTTGACCGTCACGCTGGTCGGATTGGTGGAAACACTGCCGGCCACCGTGTAGCTGTTGGCGCGGGTAATCGTCGTCAGCTCATTCAAGTTGTTCGCGTTAAACGTATGAATGAGCGCGTTGTTCGTCCGCTTGTTCAAGTTCCAGGCCGTAAAGGGGTCAATCCCGATAATTGATAATTTTGATTCATCGGGGTTGCTTCCGTAAACAGTGCGTCACCATGCTCGCACTCCCCATCGCCAGGCGTGCCGCAATCCACGCCAGCGTCATCGTTGTCTCCCGCCGCAACCGCCGCGCCAGGCGCACTTTCACCGGGTCGCCCTTCCGCCGCCGTCCCAATTCCGCCGCATCCCACCCCAACCGCTGCAACTCCGCCCCCACCCACCACTCGGCTGCGACCGCCGCTGATTCCGCCCGCTCGGCCCCACCATGATGCCGGCCAAAGCCGCCCGCCATCTGGGCCAACAACTCCTGTTTGAACGCCGGCTCGCCCAAACACCAACCCCGGCGGATGGCCTTATACTCCCCGCCAGATTCTCCCGCCCGCCTTCCTTCCACCGCCTGTTCCAGCACCCGGCGCCCCGCCGCACTGTCCTGGGGAATCCGATACTCCCCCAGCAACCGCTCCACCCGCAGCCACGGCCACCGCTGGCCCGCCGACTTCAAATACTCCGGCCAACTGCTCCAGCGATACGCCCGCAAGGCCGCCTCCGGTGGCAGCAGCTTGGCCCGCGCTGGATTCAAATGCACATAATCACAGACCGTTTTGAGATAGCCGTTGCCACTCCCGTCCACGATCAACGCCTTGTACCGCCCGCTGAACAGATGGCCGAAGAGCTTATGCCGCCGATTGAACCGGCTGGTGTAGGTGCCGAGCAACCATTTCATGCCCGCCACCAGATTCCCCTGCGGCGTCTCGACCACCAGATGAAAATGATTCCCCATCAAACACAGCGCCTGCACCTGCCAGCCCGTTTTGACACAAGCCTCGCCGAGGGTTGCCAGAAAGCGCTCCCGATCCGGGTCATCCTTGAAAATCTCCTCGCGCCGATCCCCGCGATTCATCACATGATAAATCGCCCCCGGATACTCCACACGTAATTTGCGCGCCATGCGGCCAACCGTGACACGGCCAAGTCTAATTGTCAATTGTCGGGATTGACCCCTTCGGCCGTTACAACAGGCGGATTTGCTTTCCGTCCTTGGGCAGCGAGTCGCGCAGGGATTCGACCCGACTGCGCCGGCGTTCGATGACTTCCTTGTCCGTCGCCGGATCATACGGCACGGGATAGTTGCCATCCCAACACGCAAGGCAGAAACTTTCCTTCGGCAGCCCCGTCGCCGCCACGATGCCGTCAGTCGATAGATAGTGCAGCGAATCGGCATTGAGATAATCGCGGATGGCCTCCACGGAATGATTCGCCGCCATCAGCTTGGTGCGGTCGGGGAAATCAATGCCATACACGCAGGAGTGCATGTGGGGCGGACAACTCACTCGCACGTGGACTTCCTTGGCACCCGCCTCCTTGAGCGTCTTGACCCGCGCTTTGCAGGTCGTGCCGCGCACGATGGAGTCGTCCACGATGATGACGCGTTTGCCGCGCACCAGTTCCTCGATGAGGTTCAACTTCACGCGCACGTTGAAATCGCGGATGAGTTGCGACGGCTGGAGGAAGCTGCGCCCCACGTAGTGATTGCGGATGAAGGCCAGCTCGAACGGGATTTTCGATTCCTCGGCGTAACCCAGCCCGGCATAAACCCCGCTGTCCGGCACGGGAATGACCAGATCAGCGTCCACGGGATGCGCGCGGGCAAGTTGCCGGCCCATCTCGACGCGCACCTTGTAAACGTTGCGCCCCGCCAGCGTGCTGTCGGGGCG
>JANYBF010000325.1 GCA_025360895.1 Verrucomicrobiota bacterium | reverse complement strand
TGCGTTTCACCGCCCAGCCCGGAAAGAGCTATTCGCTCCAGTTCCGCAATAATCTGGCAACCGATCTCTGGCAGTCCTACTCCAACCTGGGGCCTTTCTCGGTGAGCCAGACGGTTCAGATGACTGATCCTTCAACAACCTCACGGGCGCAACGATGGTACCGGTTGACCACGCCCGCGGTTCCGTGACTAGCGGTCCCAGTCCAGCAACAACGTGGGGACGGGTTTGGTTTTGAATTTAGCTTTGGTTTCCGCCGCGCAACTTGACGCCTTGGAGGCGTTCGGTAAATCCAACGAAGCCTTCAACCTGACTCTTCAATCGTTCCAGTAAATCCGGGTCGGATAAGCGTCCGTTTGCGTCGAGCAATTTGCCGATGCCCGGCAGGAAGACGCGCTCGGGATAAAGGTAGGCATTGCGATACCCAAAGATGGCCTGCAACTGCTCGACGGGCCGCAGCGCGCCCCAAATGCCGGCCGCGACCCCCGTGAAACAAACCGGGCGCCGCTCGAAACTTTCCGGGAACTTGAGCATATCAATGAAGTATTTGAGCACCCCGGGAAGGCTGCCATTGTATTCGGGGGTGACGACATGCAGCCCGCTCGCCTGCAACACCGCATCGGAGAAGGGCTGAAAACTTGGCGGCTTTTCCCCATAGCTGGATGCCAAAAAAATCTCGGCGGGTAGCTGGGCGAGATCAATGACGCGGACCGGCGTTTTCAGCCCGGCATAAATGGTTTCAATCTGAGCCACGACCTTGCGCGTATTGCTGCCCGGACGATTTGTTCCCACCAAAAGAGTCATCATGCAGCAACTCTAAGGGATCAAATGCGACACGCAAGAACTCACCTTGAAAAATGTTTGCTTCCCCTCGCGCCGAAAACACAAACAACTCCGGTCGCCGTTGTGGTGGATGGGCCGCTGCCCGCCACTCGAAGTTAAGATGAGTGTTTGACCGCACCCGAACTGTGCCCGTCAAGCGTTGATGGCTCACGAGTCCGACTCATGGATCCGGAAGTCCACCCTTATCAAGTGGCTGGTTTCGGGAGTTCACTGAGAAGTCAACCGATTATGGGGCGATTAGTTTTTGGAATTCCGGCAGGTTGCGGAGCGGGTTAAGTCGTCCGTCTTTGCGCGCCTCCGCGAGGAGGTCAATGGCCGCCGGATTGGTCGCCCGCCGGGCGGTGCTGATCGTGATTGCATTCGAAATGGCGGTGAAGCTGGCCTCTGGCTGGCCCAGACTCCCGCGCAGCGCGGCGAGGTCATACCAGGCCTCGGCGTTAGCCGGCAGCAATTGCACCATTCGCGCCATGGTGGCTTCAAGCTTGGGCAGGTTGTTCATTTGTTTATAGAGGTCGGCCACGGTCATGAGGACGGATGTTTCGACGCGGGGATTGGCAACGACGTTGTCGAGGATGGCGAGCCCCCGTTCAAACTGTTGCGATTGCAGATAATTCACCGCCAGGTTCAGCGCAGCCTGAAAGTTGGTGGGGTTGGCGCGGACTTCCGCTTCGAGTTTTTGTAGGCCGCCTTGGTCCAAGGTGCGTTGCTTCCACTCTTTCAAGTTGGCGATCAGGCCGGCGATTTGTCCGTTGTAAGGGTCCAATTTCAGCGCGGTTTCTGCGATCATCAGGGCTTCGGCAACCCGGGGCGCAATCGGCGGGGGTGGTTGAATGAGCAGGTTGATGTAGCGGAACACGGCTTCGGGGCTGTAGGGACAGAACGCATAAGCTTGCCGGAACGTGAAGTCGGCCTCCTTGTAAATACGGCGAATTTCGGCTTCGGTGCGCGGGCGATATGCTGGCGGGGGCGGGCTGATGGGGTTGATGCGCCAGGCATACATGCCGCCGATGGAACTGCGGAGCTTGGAGAACGCCTTTTGGCCCTGGTCGTCGCGGGCAAACATGCGCTGGCCGGCGGTCAACCCGCTCCAGTCATGGCGCAAATAAACCTTCTCGACGAACGCCACAATGTTGCTGACCGGAGTGTCGTAGGTGATCCAGTTGCCGATCAACCGTTCGGAGTACTGCGACCAGAACTCGTGATCTTTCGTGAACACTTCTTCCGGCAGCGAGGGCAGCGGCTCGCGGTTGATTTTCATGATCACGCCAAATGGCGTCAGGTGCGGATACATCCACTCCAACGGAAAGCTTTCCTCGACAAAAAACTCGTTGGTGGGATTCCGGTCGAACATGACCTTGGTGAGCAGGCCGTTGATGGCCATGACCGCTACCTGACCGGAAACTTGCACGCGATTCTCTATGATTTTAACGTCCTCGCCGGGCCGGATCTGGCGCGGTTCGTTCGGGAACTGCGCGTCATGTTGCAAGCGGCGTTGCGCGTCGCCCAAGTATTCTTGAAAGCATTGTTGCGAGTCCTGCGGGGAGGCGATGTACATCTCACGATCCGGATACACGCCGCCGGGACTGACTGCGATTTCCTTGGGGAAAGCGGCTTCAATGAGCTGACGGTTCAGGCGGATGCGCGTGAAGCTCTGCGGGGCTTCCAGAATAAATGCGGCCAGTTGGGGCGTGAGGGGAACGCCGGCGCTCCGCAGTTGGGCCTGCACTTGTTCGGCTTGCTTGGACAAATCTGCATCAATCGCGGCCAGCCGCTGTTTAACCTGCGCCTCGGCAGCTTCCAGGCGTTGCTGAGCCAGCGGGCCAAGTTGCGTTGCCCGCGTTTTCTCGTTCAGAATGGCTTCCCATTCGAAAATGGTGTTCCAGCGGGCGGTAATATTGGTAGCCATCGGTTTGTCGTCATAGAGACCTTGCTCAATGACCCGGTTTAGGTCTTTGGCGAGCGCATGGTTCAGCGCGGCGGCGTTGCCCCCGGCGAGTAAGCTGCGGGTCTCGGGTGCCAGGGCGTCGGCGAGTTGCTGGGCAAACGCATTGGTCGGTTGGCGCAGGCGGGCGGCGAATGCGTTCCCGTCCAGGAAATCCTTGTCCGTGAAGAAGGAGCTGCCAACGCGGCGGCCTTTCTCAATGGTTTCTCCGATGCCCGTGAAAAACCGGTCCAAGGGTGAGACGGCGCGGGCCAAAATGTTGGTCGTCCAGTTTTTCTCCCGTTCGGTGGAGCTGCGCGCCAGCTCTTGAAAGAAGGGCGTGTCGAGGCCGCGGGCTTTTTGCGCGCTGCGATGGTAGTGGGCGCGGATGTAATTCAGATACGTGCCATCCGCCAGCGCGTTCTGGGTGATGACATATACGTCCCGGCGGTCAAAGAGCGGGTCGCGCGGTTTGCAATCCGGCGGGGTGAAGCTCTCGCAAAAAACCATGTAGGTCGGACAAAAACGGCCCGGATCGGTGCCGCCGTACAAAATCGCATCCCGGGTCATCTCGGGATAAATCGGCGTGCCGTCCGGAGCCTTGAAGGGCGGGCTGAACATGTCGTGTCCGAACCAGTAACCAAACAGGTGGCCGCGTTGTTCGTTGTCGGCCCAGTGGGACATATAAGATTGCAAGGGCACCGCCGCGAAGATGACCAGAGTGAGGGCCAGGGGCGCGCGGTTTTTCCAGAGGACCATGCCGGCTAGGAAGAGCAGGGTGAGGCCTAGCAATAGGAGGTTGGCCAGCACCGGCAGGGCGAATTGGCCCGGCTCAAAGGCTTTGAGGAGGGTGCTGACAAAAGTGCCTACGCCGCCGAGGGAAATTTTTTCGCCCATGACGATCACCAGCGTCAAGCCGAACGAGAACAGCAGCAAGATGGCCGCGCTGGCCCGGAAGACGGGGCGATCGCTGGCTTGTTTCTGGCGGTTGGAGAAAAAGAGACAGGCGGCGGCGATCAGGACGGTGATGACTTTGGCGAAGGCGAGCATGGCCGGCGCATCCGTGCCGATTTCGGCATTGGCGCCGAGGATGGCGACAAACTTGGTGAATCCGGTCGTGGTGGACTCCACTGCGGTCAGCACCGAGCTCCGGAACAACACCACGGAAATGAGCATACACACCAATCCGATCCCGGTCAGTGCGAGGGTGGGCTTGAGGTTGTTTTTGTCAGACGCGGACGAGCGCCGCAATTGAAACGCCGCCAATCCGAGGCTGGCCGATGTCAGGCCGACAAAAGCGACTTTGACGAGGCCGTTCATGAAAAGGTTGGTGCCCGCAACCGCCGGGTCGGTGAACTGGGAGTAGGTTTCCACCGCCAAGGAATAGAGCGCGAGATCCACGGCGACGATGCCCAGGATAATGCCGGCGCGGCGGACCGTTTGGTATTGCGTGGCCAGCGAAGCCGCCAGCAGCGCCATGCCGTAGCCGACGGCGAGCGAAACCAACACATGCGACGCGGTGAAGAACACGCGGATGAGTTCGCGGGCCTGGCGGTCTGGCGGCGGGTTCAAGAGAAACACGAGCATCGGTCCGAGGCAGATGAAGATCGCAACGACGCCGATGATCCAACTCCGTTCGCGCTTCTGCATCTGGCGATAGAACAGGAAGACCCCGATGGCGATCAGGATGCAGACGAGATTGAATTCGTTGTCCAAGCCGTCGAGGTACATGAGCAACTGTTTGCTGTAAGTCGTTCCGAGGCTGATAAACCAATCCAATCCCTCGCCGGTGCCGTTCGTTGGGCTGATTTTCTCGTACTGACCGCGGGTGAAGGCGTGGATGAACCCCTCCAGCGTCCGCGGATAGCCCCACTGCATCGGTGGGTTGCTCATCCCGGCGACGGCCATGTAGAGGTAAAAGGACATGCCGAACGCGAAGGCCAGCCCAGAGACGATGGTGGCCAGCCAGTGCCCGGAGCGGCGGGCCTTGTTGATCATCACCGAGTCATAGGCCGCGTATAGACGGAGAGCAACCAAGACTCCCAAAGCGAGAAGTGGCAGTGCTGGGGAGGGTTGCTGGGCGACAAGGAATAGTAAGGCTCCCAACACCACGGCGCCGCCCCCGACGTACCCGCTGACGTCCCGTTTTTCGCGCACCGAGATATAGGTCCAACCCGTTATGGAAGCCAGACCGACGATGTTGAAGAAGATAAAAACCATCTTATTGCCCGCCAGCAACGACGGTCCGATCGCGAGCAGAAGGAGATAAATCACCACGTTCCAGAACAAGAACTCCCGGCCCAGCCGGGGCTTTACCGCGATGATCAACATTTCCAAGCCCATCGCGATCGGCAGGAGGGATTGATGGTTGTTCACGCAGATGCCGTACATGAAGAAGGCCAGGAGCAGGTAGCGGCTCTGGTGCGGCGCATAAACCCAGCGCAGCAGGAACAGCAGGACGCCCATTAACGACAGCACGCTGAAGGAATAGACTTCCACGATCACCGACTGGCTCCACATGTAGCCGTTGAAGCCAAGTAAAAGCCCGGACACGAAGCCGGACACGAGGCAGATGGCATTTTCCCATTTGCCCATGATCTCTTTCAACTGGGTGATACCCTCCAACAGCATGCTGCTGCCGCGCGAGACGAGCAGGCCGAGCAGGCCGCAGGCTAAAGCGCCGGCGGTCGCCTCGCCGAGCGCGACGCGCCAGGCAACGTTGCCGACCGGCAGCAGGTTCGCCCAGAGCCAGGTGTAAATGGTCCAGACCGGATAACCCGGCGGATGGGGAATGCCGGCATAGAAAGAACCCACGGCCAGTTCACCCGAGTCTTCCAAGCCCACGTCCGGCGACAGTGTCCAGTAATACGCAAACCACACCAACGCGGTCGTGATGAGAAACGTGAGCCAGTCAATCCGGCGGAAGAGCGGTGC
>JANYBF010000304.1 GCA_025360895.1 Verrucomicrobiota bacterium | reverse complement strand
CCGATTCACTCATGAAAACAAAACATAGACTCCACCTGTGGTACCTGGCGCTGTTGTTCCTGCCAAGTTTCGCGCACGCCCAAAGCACGGCGTTCACCTATAACGGCTGGCTTAATACTAATGGAGTGCCCGTCAATGGCCCGCACGATCTGCGCTTCACGCTGTACGATGCGAACGCCTTCGGGAATGTCGTTGCGGGTCCCCTCCAGTACAACCCGGTGGGGGTCACCAATGGCCTGTTCACCGTGGCGCTTGATTTCCGGCGCGGGTGCTTTTAGCGGCCCGGCCCGCTGGCTGAACATTGAGGTGCGTCCGGTGGGGGGCGCCAACTATACGCTGCTCAGCCCCCGACAAGAGGTCACGTCGTCGCCGTACGCGATCCGGGCGCAATCGGCCGGGACTGCCGCGGATGTGTCGGCGGGTTCCGTCGTCAAGAGCCTGAACGCTTTGAAAGATGATGTCACGCTGGCGGCGGGTGGAAATGTGACGATTACGCCGGTCGGCAATACGCTCACCATCGCTGCCGCGACCGGCGGCGGTAGCAGTATCTGGTCACAGCTCAACAACAACGCTTACTACACCGCAGGTAATGTCGGTATCGGGACGAACACGCCGCTGGCGGCAGCCCGGCTGCACGTCAAGGGCACCACCGTGCTGGAATCCGGAGGCAGTGGGGGCGGATTCATTTCATTTGCCACACCCAACGCTGAATCCGGAATGACCATCAATGGCATCGGAACCAAGCGCGCCGATATCCGGTTTGATGGCACGACCCTGAAACTCCTTGCGCACAACGCGGCTGGCCCGCCGCCGGCGGAAAATGGAATCGTCATCAGCACTGCGGGCAACGTCGGCATCGGCTCGCCTAGTCCCACGGCAAAGCTGGAAGTTGTGGCCCAGGATGCCCTTCGACTTATCGGCTATAACCCGTTCTTGACTCTTTATGACAACAACGCGGGTTATGCCCGCAGTCGCATTCAAGGCGTGGGTGGTGACGTGGATTTGTTCACCGAAAGTTACCTAAGCGGAGCGAACCCGTTCTCTTTCCTCAAAGTTGCCAACAACGGCAATGTCGGTATTGGTTCAGTAAATCCGGTAGGGAAACTTGAAGTGGTGGCGCAAGACGCCCTTCGTCTCATCGGCTACCAGCCATTTCTAACCTTGTACGACAGTAGCGCCGGTTACGCGGCTGACCGCATTCAATCCGCAGGGGGTGACTTGATTTTTTTTACTCAAAATTACATGAGCGGTGCGGACCTCAACGCCTACGCCAAACTTTTTAATTCGGGTAATTTCAGCGTCAAATCCCTCACCATTCGTGGCGGAGCTGACGTGGCGGAACCGTTCGAGTTGACGAGCAACGACATCCCCAAAGGTTCGGTCGTGGTGATAGATGACCAACACGCCGGAAAACTGAAACTCAGCGCCGAAGCTTACGACACGCGCGTGGCCGGCATCGTCAGCGGCGCCAATGGCATCAATCCCGGCATCGCGTTGCATCAGGAAGGCGTGATGGAAGGCGGGCAAAACGTGGCGCTAAGCGGACGGGTTTATGTTCAGGCGGATGCGACGTTCGGCGCGATCAAACCAGGCGACCTGCTCACCACTTCCGATACGCCGGGCCATGCGATGAAAGTTGCCAATCACGGCAAAGCCCAAGGAGCGATTCTTGGCAAAGCCATGAGCAGCCTCAACCAGGGTAAGGGCATGGTGCTTGTGCTCGTAACGCTTCAATAGGTCAAGCCACTTGGCAGCGCCTTCAATGATGAACGCCACGCACACGAGGAAATAAATATGAATACCATTCCATCCACGGGATCGCGAAGTATCAGATTCAATCACCTTCAGGTTTTTCTGCAATCCGCCTCCATAATCTTGGCCTTCGCCGTTTGGACGCCAGCCTTCGCGCTGACGATCAACCCGATTTTTGACACTACGATCACCGGCGATCCCCAGGCGGCGACCATTGAGGCCGAGATCATTTCGGCCATCTCAGTGTACGAAAGCACTTTTTCTGATCCGGTTACCGTGACCATCACTTTTCAGGAGGTGAATACCGGCCTTGGAGGGAGCAGCAAGTTTTTCCAATCGTTTGCGTACTCGGCTTATCTTGCGGCGTTAGTGTCACATGCGACAACCGCAGACGACGCGACGGCGATTGCTTCTCTGCCGAATGGTGCTAACAACCCAGTGAACGGCAACCCGAACGTGAATCTCAACCTTGCGCTGGCCAGGGCATTGGGGTTCAACGCGAATCCTCCGTCCGGGCAGTCAGATGGTGTGATAAGTTTGAACACATCGATCATAAATTTCACCCGAACCAGCATCGACACGAACAAGTATTCCCTCTTTGCGGTGGTCTCCCATGAAATTAACGAGGTACTCGGCTTCTCCTCGGCGCTCAATGGTCTGACAAATGGCGCCGCGACACCTGTCGGGGCAGTGGATCCCTAGGATCTTTTCCGCTATGCGCAAAACGGAGCTAGGAGCTTCTCGAGTGCCCTTAATGCTACCTCCTATTTTTCTCTCGACGGGACGACTGACCTCGCGCGGTTCAATCAGGATGAAGATGGCGACTTTGCTGACTGGTATAGCCCCGGAGGTCAGTCGCCTCAGGTCCAAGACGCATTCGGAACCGTTGGTGTGGGCTCAATTCTGGCGGTGGAACTACGGGTATTGGATGCGATTGGATACCATCGCGGCACTGATCCAGTCTGGGTTGACTTCACCTTTACCGGATCCCCCAAACTTGGCACCTACAACAATCCCTATCAGTCACTCCTCGCAGGTGCCAATGCCATCTTGCCCGGCGGACTGGTTTTGATGAAAGGTAATCGCTCAAGCGGGGAGGCGACCCCAATTACGCTGTCCAGTGCCATGACGCTCCAAGCCGTGGGCGGCCCGGCGACCATCGGTCAATAACCACCTGAAAAACAAATCAGTTTCAAGTTGAGCTTTATGGGAAAAATTGCGTTCGCCCTCGTGCTGACCGGACTGTTGATTGAATTGGGAGCCACTTCGTCACGCGGTCAAAGTTACTCCATTGACTGGCACGCCATCGATAACGGCGGTGGCACGAGCACCGGCGGTGGTTATTCGATGAGTGGCACCATCGGCCAGCCTGTCGCGGGGACGATGATCGGCGGCGGTTACACGCTCGGCGGCGGATTTTGGCGACCCGGTGACGCGGTCGCGATCCCCGTAACGATATTTGATAACACCAGTGGCAGTGTTAACGGAGGCGTTGGAGTCACCGCCGACACTTGGCTGGCGAGCAAGTTTTGCCTTGGACCGCAATCCTACCAACTCGACTCAATTAGCTTGCTCCTGAACAGCCAAGACTTCAGCGGGGCCGCCGGCCCTCCCTGCGCGGTCCGACTGCAGATATACTCCCACAACCCGGTGAGTGGCAAACCGGCCGCCGACACGGGAGTGATCATGAGCCTCTCCGGACTGACCAACCCCATCACGCTGCAAGGCGGGCAACAATTGGTCAAGTGGACGCCGGCCACTCCGTTCAGTCTCCTGGCCAATACTTGCTATTGGGCAGTGTTGAGCGCCGAGAATGGGAAGCGAATGGGACAGATTGCTTCCTTTACGCTGCCGACGGGTGATGCCGGAACCTTAGGGCAAACGCGTTCCACCGACGCCGGCACGACGTGGCTAGCGCCCTCCACTGGCGATAACTTCAAGATGTTGATCCAGGGCATGGCGGCTTCCCCTCCTCTGGTAATCTCCGCCGTCCGTTTTTCCGGAAATGAGCTGCGTTTTAGTTTTCCCACCAGCACTGGTCGCAGCTATGTCATCGAGAGCCAGACCGGTCTCGCGGCTGGCGTGTGGACAGAAGTTCCCGGCACCCTGCAGACGAGTGCCGGCGATCCGTTTGAAGTAAACCTGCCCATCCTCCCGGCCCAGCCACAGCAGTTCTTCCGCGTGAAACAATTGCCTTGAGGCGCCACGATATTCGATCAGCGGAACGACGTTTAAAAATCGCAGTATTAACCACGGGCCGCTTGGTCATATTTGATTTGCCGTAAGTGACCTGACGCACCGCCGCCCGCCTCGATCTGGCGGCGGCAATGTGGTGGGCAAATCGTTACTTCTTCTGCAAACGGACACTGCCAGCACTCGTGTTGGCCGCGACAAGCGGGCCGCCGCCGTTGATTTTGCCGTGCAGTTCGTTCTTCTTCTGTTCCCCTTGGACCACCGACACGACCGGGAAATCACTCGAAACCCGACCGCCGCTCGTCCGGAGGTCCACGTCCACGGCAAGTTTCTCACCCAGAGTGACCGTAATACCGCCGCCGGAGGACTTGAAGGAGCAGTCACCGATGGGCTGCTCGATGAGTTCGGCGCTGATGCTACCGCCCGAAGTAGCCGCTTCCATGGAACCCTTGATGCCCGTAACTTCAATGCTGCCACCCGAGGTCTTCACGACGGATTTTCCGGTAAGCCTGTCGGCATGAATTGCTCCGCCCGAAGTTTTTGCGGTAACATCACCTTCGATCTCACCCAGGTTCAAACTCCCACCGGATGTACTGATCTCCACCTTACCCTTGCAACCGGCGACGGTAATACTGCCGCCGCTGGTATGACCGGACAACGGTCCTTCAATCTTTGAAAAGTTCAGGCTGCCGCCGGAACTCGCCGCCGCCACCTTGCCGGCCAATTCGGTCACCTTGACACTGCCACCCGCCGTCTTGAGGTCCACGTCAAATTTGCGGGGAACGGTGATGATGAAGCTTACCTGTAATTCGGGGGAACGGCCAAATAAACCGGAGGTCTTCTCGCCTTCTAATTTGGCGTGGACTTCAATCTTGTTGCCGTCCTGGGTGGTGGTGACCACGTGGTCTTTGAGGGTCTGTTCGGCTTTTGTCTTACTCCCGCCGACCTTGCGTTTGACCTCGATGTCCACGGAATCACGGTCAGCCGTTTTGATCTCGATGGCACCGCGATCCACCGCAACCACGAGCTGGCCGCCGGGTTGTATCGTGAACGATTTGGTAATCTTGTCTTCAACTTCGGCGAAGGCCGTAACGGCGGTCAGGGTGAATAACGTCGCGCCAAGGATTTGCGCTTTTGACCAGACAGGTAGGTTTGATTTCATGTTTTGGTTAATGGTTCGCAACTGGACGGTGAGACTGGCCAAACGCCAGTCCCGAAGCCGATTTGCTTGAATGACCCGTCAGGTGCCGGATTTGTTTCAACTTTTTTTCTGCCCCGGCATCTACGGACTGCGGGCCGTGCCCAAACGATGGGGCCGTGAATCAAGGCTTCCCAAATTTGCCCGGATTACTACCTTGAGCGCAAGCTTATGAATGAAGACAACACGGGAACAAACGATCTCAGCCGCCGGGGCTTTCTAAAGACTTCCGGGGCGGCGGTGGTTGCCGCTGGCCTAGCCAACCTGACGCTGGCCGACCAGACCGACGCCGCTTCCTGGCCCACGAGCGGCCGCAACCTTATCACCAAGGGTGACGTGATTCTTTTTCAGGGGGACTCGATCACCGACGCCGGGCGGAGTCGGGACAAAGACAAGGCGGAAACGCCCAATAACCAACCCGGACTGGGCAATGGCTACGCGTGGTTGGCGGCGGCGGAGTTGCTCGTGGATCGTTCCGACGAAGGGTTGAAGATTTTTAATCGGGGCATCAGCGGCCACAAAGTATTTCAACTCGCCGACCGTTGGCAGGCCGATTGTCTCGATCTGAAGCCGAACGTGCTCAGCATTCTGATCGGCGTGAACGACATCTGGCACTCGCTCGATCCCAAACTCGGTTACAAAGGCACGGTGGAAATTTACGAACGCGATTATCACGCGCTGCTCGAACGTACGAAGCAGGCCCTGCCGAAAGTAAAGCTCGTCATCTGTGAGCCGTTTGTGCTGCGTTGCGGGGCG
>JANYBF010000278.1 GCA_025360895.1 Verrucomicrobiota bacterium | reverse complement strand
GGCTGGAACTTCAGCCCACTCACGGTCGCCGTCGGTGCGTTGGCCATCTGGTTCATCTGGCGCGGCCATCGTTTCAGCCTGGCGCTGGGGGTGGCATTGCTCGCCTGGCAGTTGGGTCTCATGGAATCACGTAATCTTTGGGACTATCTGGTGGATCCCTTTTTGTTTCTTCTCTCGATGGTTGCCCTCGCCAATCAATTGGTGCGCCGGGAGCAATCGGCCCCGCGCATAAGCGGGCCCGCGTTTAACAGCATGAACACGCAACCGTGAAAATCTGTTTCCCGGCCGCCAGTTTTCCCTTGTCTAATTGCGAACCCGGATTGTTCAAGTCGGGGTGGTGGCGCAACAATGGATTGAGCGCGGGGCGGGCGCTTGGTAGGCTTGCTCAAATGGACGCGCAGCCACTCATGAATAATTCTGGCAACAGTTAACCCTGGCGGAATCCGTCAATGACCAAGAGCCCAGCGACCACCCCATGCCCCGCCGTTCCGCTTGCCGCCAGTGACCAACGGTGGCGGGCGCTGGCATGGCTCATCTGGGTCGTGCCGCTCATCGTGTTTGCCGTGATGGTCATCACGCGCCCGGGCAGTCGGACGGTGGTGCCGCTCTATCAGGAAGCGGTGCAGAATTGGTGGCATCGCCTGCCGCTCTATCACGGACCCACGGGCATGAACTACCTACCGCATTTTGCGGTGTTGTTTGGACCGTTTGAATGGGTCGGCCGCGCGTTGGGGGAAATTCTCTGGCGCAGTGCGGCGGCGGCCGGTCTGGCGGCGGGGCTGTGGTTTTTCTGCGGCAAAAAAAACAGCCCCAATCGCGGGAAGAACTTTTTCCTGGTCAGCGTCCTCACCTTGCCGCTGTGTTTGCCGGCACTTCAGTTTGGCCAAGCCAACGCCGAGCTGGGTGCCGCTCTGCTGCTCGCAGCCTGGTGTCTGCGCCGGCAACACTGGAACACGGCGGTGCTATTGCTCTGGCTGGCCACGTGCGTCAAGCCATTGGGGTTGGCCGCGATAGGCTTGGCCTGGGCGGCATATCCGCATCTTTGGTGGCGGCTGGCGCTTGGCCTGCCGGTGTTTATCGGGTTGCCGTTCCTGTTCGCCCCGCCGGACTATGCGGGGCGACAGTATCTTGGGGCATGGGAAAATTTGCGGCAGTGCGCGGAGGTCACCGAGCATCGCTTTGCGGACTTGAACGGCCTCCTTCGCACGTTCGGCACCGCTTTGACGGGCCCGGCCTCGTTCGCAGTGCGGGCACTCGCGGGTGGCGCGCTGATGTTGGTCTGCCGGCGGGCCGCTCGTCGTGAACTCGAGCCGCGCCGGGCGCTGATCTGGCTGGGTTGCGCGACCGGTTACTTGATGCTCTTCAATCCCATGTCTGAAGAAAACAGCTACGTCATCCTGGCCCCGGCGGTGGGCTTGATGGCGTGGTGGTCTTACAATTTCGGCGCAAAGCCTACCGCCTGGATATTAGCCGCGATGGGGCTGACGATGGGTTTGCTGCCCGAACTGCTCCGTCCGCTTTTTGGCAACCGCTTCGCCCTCGCCTGGCATCCGGCGATGACGCTGGTTTTCTTGGCCATCATCGCGTGGCCACAACGTGAACCGTCAGACGGAGGAACGGTTTCACTGTCCACCGCCGGAACTCCACCATGAATGCCACACCGCCAACCGGCAACAACGTTGCGACCAACCTGGGGCCGTATCTGTCCGTCGTTCTCCCATGTTACAACGAGAGCGAGGTTATCCGCGAAACCCACCGGCGCGTCGCCGCCGTCTGCCAAGACCTGAAACAGTCCTACGAAATCGTCGTGGTGAATGACGGCTCCAAGGACGACACTTGGGCTCAGTTGCGGCAGCTCACACAGGAGGATCCGCATCTGGTGGCGGTGAACCTTTCCCGCAACCACGGGCATCAACTCGCGCTTTCCGCCGGCCTGCATTTTGTGCGCGGTGAACGTATTCTCATCATGGACGCGGACCTGCAGGACCCGCCGGAATTGCTGCCGGAGATGCTGCGGAAGATGGATGAAGGCGTGGACGTGGTTTATGCCCAGCGCCGCAGCCGCCCGGGCGACGCGCTGCTGAAGCGAATCTTTTGCGCCGTATTTTACCGGCTGCTGGATCGCTTGGCCGACGCGCGAATTCCGCTCGACACCGGCGATTTCCGGCTCATCAGCCGGCGGGTGTGTGATCTGATGGGGGCGATGCCGGAGCGGCACCGGTTCATCCGCGGCATGGTGAGCTGGGTGGGTTACCGGCAGGAGGCGATCCTCTACGACCGGGATGCGCGGTTTGCCGGCGAGACGAAATATCCGCTGCATAAACTCGTCGGGCTCGCGGTGGACGGCATCATTTCATCCAGCCGGAAGCCGCTGGCGTTCGCGCTGGTGATCGGCTCCATCGCGGCCGCGTTTGGTCTGCTGCTGCTACTCTACGCGCTTTATTCCTGGCTGTTCGTTGGGACGACGCCGCAAGGTTGGGCGAGCTTGCTGATCACGGTGGTGTTGATGGGCGGCCTGCAATTGATGGTGCTCGGCGTCATGGGCGAATATCTGGGCCGGATTCACGAGCAGACGCGTGGCCGCCCGATGTTCATCGTCGAAGCCGTGGTGCGAAAAGGTGACGCCGGTCCGCCGCCAACTTGATTTGGGCCCTACCCGTTGACACCACTTCGGGTCCGCCACCGAGGCAAAGTCCCTTCGCGGAATCCTGAGCCACAACCTTTAAGCCCGAACTCCGAAGTGGAGCGATGATTTTGACGGGATCGCACCCGTGGCCTCAGATCATCCCGCCTCCGATGGCCAGTCGATCTACGGGTGGAATCAACTTCGGCGACGCACACTTCAGCCAGTCCAACGTCGCGTCCACCAGCGGTTTGTGTTTGCGCAATCCACCCCACGCCGCCGAGAGTTTCACCACCACGGCGCGACCCAGCACGCCCAGCGCCGCGCCGTACAGAAACACCGCCACGCGCAACGTCCCCGGCTACCGATACGGCGCGTCGGGGGTCGTCGGGTGTTGATACAGACTCAGCCGGTTGAACGTGAACAAGACCGCCAGGAACGCCGCCTCCGGCGCAAAGAACGGTTGCAGACAGAACCCGTCGGCCGCCAGATCGTGTTTCAATTCCTCGATCCGCTGCTCGACGCAGGCCCGCCCGTTGTAGTCACGCCACATCTCCAGCGCGCCTTGACTCCGGTTGGTCACCCAGCCCCGGAAGGTGTAGCCCGGCACGGCAATGAGTTTGCGCCCCACCGCCGCTTTCGTCTCCCGAATCCGCTCGCGCACGACGACAAACCGCCGCGCCTTCGCCCAGCCAAACAATTTCACGGGGAACTCTCCCGCCGCGTGCTGTTCGTCGATGACGGTCCAGTCCTTGATCCCGGCGCATTTCCGTTTCAGCGTCGTGGTCA
>JANYBF010000636.1 GCA_025360895.1 Verrucomicrobiota bacterium | reverse complement strand
GGAGACAAAAATTATTTTGCTTGGCATCTTCCCCTTCCACGAAGATTTCCACCGCCCATCGGGCCAAAGCCCTGCAAGTCAACCAAGCCCTTCACAA
Organism: Verrucomicrobiota bacterium; assembly: GCA_025360895.1. Taxonomy (GTDB): domain Bacteria; phylum Verrucomicrobiota; class Verrucomicrobiia; order Limisphaerales; family JADLHS01; genus JADLHS01. The sequence goes on along the minus strand of JANYBF010000636.1, from coordinate 1,957 downwards.
ACTCGACGACGGCCAATGGGTTCACTTCCTCGACTTCGGCTATTTGTTTATCCAGCCCGACGGAAAAATCTCGAAAGAGATGATGCCCGATTTCGTGCACCTGACGCCAACTGGCTACCGGCTATGGGCCGGAGGCCATGGAACCAAAACTGGCGAAGTTGCTGGGCGACCAGCCCTTGAAACCGTGAGCCCCAGTTGGATTGCGATTCTCCGTTATGAATTCAGCTGTGGATTCGGTTCGGGATGAAGTTTGAGGGGTTGTATTGGCAGAACGCGTCAGTCCCTCCTGCGCGCCAGACTCAGCTTCGTGACTTCCAGTAATCTGGGTGTCGCCGACCATGCATGACGGCAGAAATGATTACCACGTCTCCTTCCACGGTGTAGATGATTCCGTAGGGAAAACGGCGAGTCCGGCATTTCCGGTGGTGTTTGGAGACTTTTGTCCAAGCTTGCGGATGGTGGAGAATCCGGGCAATGGCTCGCTCGATTTCGTTGAGAAATTTCAGTCCCAGTCCCGGCACCGCACGGTCGTAGTAATCGGCAGCCTCCGCAAGTTCACGTTCGACTGGCGAAAGAAAACGGTAGGTCACTTGGCGAGTCGCTTGCGCAAATCGTGGATCGCGGTCGGGCCGTCCACGGCGGCCAAGTTTCCCGCCTGGTATTCGCACAAGCGATCCTCTGCCAACTTTGCCCACGCGCCTTCGATCTGTCGGGAGCTTTCATCATCGAGACTGGAAAGCAGTGTATCCGCCAGCAAGGCCCGCTCGGCGGGTGCGAGCTTCAAGGCTTCTTTTTCGAGAATGGCTTGATCCATGGGCTTACGATACGCCGATGCTTGCCGCGTGCAAGCGCCGGTTACGCGGTCGGAGCGCGGCTATGAGCAACACTCTAGCCGCAGCAGATCGCGTTTGAAACTGGAATAGAGGCCTCAGTGTTTTAGGTGTGCTGCGGCTGGTCTGCGACACAGCCGCGCTCCTAGCGTTTCGCTTTCAACAACGCCGCCAAGCCTTCCATCGTGTGCTGCTTCGCTTCGATGGTCGGTTTCAGGCCGAGGGTTTCGATGGCTTTCGTGGTTTCCGGCCCGATGGACGCGAGCTTGGTTTGCGGAAACTTTTTCAGCACCGCAGGCAAATTAAAGCGCGCGTGAAAATGTTCCACCGTCGAGCCGCTCGTGAACGTGATCCAGTCTGCGCCCGCTGCCAGCAGCTTGGCGCCGGTGTCCGCAACATCGTCGGTTTCGGCCACGGTACGATAGACCGGGATGTCGTCCACAATGGCCCCGAGTTCTTCGAGCGCTTCGGGCAAATCGGGATTCGCGACCTCGGCGCGGAGCAGACAGATTTTCAAGTTTTCGATGGTCTCGAATTTCTCAAACTCTTTCGCGATTTTCTCTCCGCTGGCTTCCTCCGGCATCAAGTCCACTTGCAGATGCAACTCGCGCAGCTTTGCCGCCGTACCCGGTCCGACGGCGGCAATCTTCACGCCGCCGATGTCGCGCAGATCCTTGAACGCCCGGAAAAAGTATTCAAAGAACGCCGTGACGCCGTTGGCGCTGGTAAACACGAGCCAGTCGTAGGAATTCAATTCGAGCAGCGCGTCCAGGAGATGTTGCGGCTGCAAGGGCATGGTGCGTTTGATGCAGGGAATTTCCAGCACGTCCGCGCCCAGTTCGGTGAGCCGGTGGGAAAGTTCACCCGCCTGTGCGCGTGAACGAGTGACGACCACGCGCTGGCCGAACAAGGGGCGATTCTCAAACCAGTTCAGCTTCTTGCGGAGCTTCACCACGTCGCCAATGACGGTGAGCGCAGGCGGCGTGATGTGTTCGTTGGCCGCGAGCTTTTCAATCGTGCCCAGCGTGCCGACGATGGATTTCTGCCGGCCCAACGTGCCCCATTGCACGATGGCCACCGGTGTTTCGGCTGCCAGGCCGCGGGTCATCAAGGCCTGCGTCAGTTCG
>JANYBF010000189.1 GCA_025360895.1 Verrucomicrobiota bacterium | reverse complement strand
CACGCGGTGCATCAGGGAAATGCACAGCTCCCAGTCCTGTTCGAACTTTCGCTGCTGCTGTTCGTTCAACAGACTGTTCGCCATCGCGGAAACTTGGCCTTCGGTGAGGGCGTCCTCATCGGCGATGATGATTTCGCCGTTTACGCGAAAGGCCGGCGGCACGCCCACCACCAGATGCAGGTCCGAAGCGTCAAAATCGTTGGCGGCGGAGAGAAAGCGATCGAGGTTTTCAGCGCTCATGAAGTGAATAATTGCCGGCCCCAACCACGCAGGCGCGACCAGATTCCAGTTTGCGAAAGTTTTGTCAGTGCTCTGCCTAGCTCAGAACAGTGCGGATTGAGTTGCTGCGCCTGCGCGTAGGAGTTGCGGGCCGGGCCGGTCAGGCCGAGTGCTTGCTGGCAATGACCCAGTTCCAACCAGAGCAGAAAATGCCCTGCGTTCCATTCCACCGCCGACTGCATCAACTTGAAAGCGAGGGCAAACTGTTCGTGGAAATACCGGATCCGCGCCGCCAGCCACGCCACGAACCAGTCGCGCGGGGCCAGCAACAGCGCTTTGTCGAAGCAATAATCCGCGCGCGGCTCTTTGCGCGCCAGCAGCACGTCACCGCGCGCCAGCCAGATGTAGGGCGTATCGCCGCGCTCTTCAATGGACGCGTCGGAGAAGGCGAGCGCGCCCTGAAGATCGCCGCTGCGGCCCAACGCCACGGCTTTGGCGGCGAGCAATTCCGGTTCGTGCGGAAATTTTTCCAGCGCCTTGTCGGCCCAGAGCTTGGCCTCGCGGTATTCGCCCAGTTCGATGAGCATGCGCACCTGTCCGGTCCACGCCGCCGCGTTTTGTGGATTGAATTCGAGCACTTTGGAAAACTGACGCAGGGCCGATTCATAATTGCCACTCTCGAAAGCGGTGCGTGCCTCGCTGAGATAATACATCTCGTCCTTGACCAGCGCCTTTTGTTGGTTGTGCGCGTGATCTTCGGATTCACCGCCGAATTCAAGATTTACAAACCGGCTCATAAAAAAATCTGCCGACGCCCGAACCAGCGTTTGAATGGTTTTCCGATGAACTGTGTTTCCGGTACGGTGGCGAGCTGGAGCATGGCACTGGCAATAGTCGCTTCCGTGGTGTTGCCGTAGCCGGATATAACAATTTCCGGCCAGAGGAACCAATGTTTTTCCGCCACCACGAATTCACCCGCGACCGGCATGTGCGGCAAACTTTTTTGGACCACACCGTTGATCGCGAAAGTTTGCGGCGTGAACCGGATGCGATCACCGGCCACGGCCAGCACCGGGCCAAAGCCATACCCGGTTTGGGCCCAGACCGCGCCGCCTTCCCGGTGGGCATCGCCGACACTATGACTGTCGAGTGAACAGGCGATCCAGTCCCCGCGGTGGATGGTGCGCGGAGAGGAAAAAGTTCGCACGATCACGACGTTTTCCTTGATGCGCAGCGGCATGAGATATTTCGTTTGCAACGTGTTGCGCAACGGCGCATATAGGCCGCCGCCCACGACGAGGAGCAGAATCAGGCCGGTGGCAATCCGAAAGGCAAACCGTGCCTCCGCCAGCCAGGGATTCAGCAGAAAAATGATGCTGGTAACGTGCGCCGAGAGCATGAGACCAAACGCCACGTTTGCAACTGGGTAGCCGAGCCACACGATGAAGACGAGGGCGAGCAGTCCGTAGCCCGCAAGAATGGCACGCCCGATCAGCCGCTCTTTGCACACGATGAACGCGAGTCCGGGCACGAGCAGGCTGGCAATGAACGCGGTGACCGGAATCCCCTCCGGCAGGTGCAAGCGATCCAGGCCCATGCGCCGTTGCAGTGTTTGCCAGATGCCGAACAACGGACTGTACCACCGCGCTCGCGGCGGATAATACGGCGAAGCCATCCGGTTCATAGCCTTATCCCTCATCCGTCAGTCATCGGTTCCCGCGCTCAATGCCGTTGATCAATTCGATAACTCACCAGTTCCTCCGGCTCATAGAATTCGCTGGTCTCGCGCTGCGATTTTACCTCGCCCACGATTTGCTCGAACAGCTTCATCGCTTCGAGACAGCCCTTGCCTTTGAAACCCTTGACGTGCAATTCCACGTTGCCGTCCGGCCCGATGGTGATGTCAAATTCGCGTTGGGGCATGATAAATCAAAGTTGGGGGGACGCCCGTGCGCCACAGTTTTCTCGCAAACGCCGTCGTGACGACGACTGCGGCCACCAGCCAGAGGATAGAATACTGAGGCAACACCCGGATCAACAATCCGCAAAAGCCGGCGAGGATTTGTCCGGCCCATGCAATCCGTCCGCCGGTCTGGGAAAGGTTCGCGGCGCTCGACACCAACCAGCTGGCCAGCAGGGGCAGCACCAGCGAAAGCAGCAGCAAGCCGGCGAGGCAGAAGGTTGGCAACTCGGGAGTGATAGACTGGATTATATTCGTCATGGGCGTCTCCAAATTATCCGTCCCAGTGCCGAACTTTTAAGCGAATGGCTTGATTCGCGTCGGCTTCCTCTTCCACCACCACAAAGCCCCGCGTTCGCATTTCGCCCATCAGTTTTTGATAAACATATTGCTGCACGACCCGGCCGCTTAGTTCCTCGCCCAGTGCGCGCAATTCCTCATCGCTCTGGCCGTTGCCGGTGACACAGAGCGACGCCTTGCCGCGCGCGTCGCGGGCGAACGTGACGGTGACGCCGTCGCGCGTGACCGCCAGCCGTTGATCGCGGGCAAGCTGGCTGGTCACGAGTTCGCTTTGCGCGATTTCGAGA
>JANYBF010000188.1 GCA_025360895.1 Verrucomicrobiota bacterium | reverse complement strand
TATGTCATCGAAACCAAAGCAGCGAAAGCGGGCGCGGCACCGCAATTGGTCGTGCATCAGCAATTCATCCGCACCGGCAGTACGCGCGGCGATTTTGTCAGCGTGGAATCGGGCCTCAAACCGGGCGATCGGGTGGCGAGTTCCGGCATGTTCAAACTGCGCAACGGCCTGACCGTGGTGGAGCACAACGAGGTGACGCCCAAGCCCACCAAAACCCCGAACCCGACGGACAGTTAGTTTAATCCCAAACTTACGCGCATGAAGTCTTTTACTGATCTGTTCATCCGCCGGCCCGTGCTCGCCCTCGTGGTGAACCTGGTGATTTTGATCGCCGGGTTTCAGGCGATCCGCACGCTGAACGTCCGGCAATATCCGCGCAGCGACAATTCGGCGATCACCGTCACCACCGCTTACGTCGGCGCGAGCGCGGACCTGGTGCGCGGGTTCATCACCACGCCGCTGGAACGCGCCATCGCCGCCGCCGACGGCATCGAATATATCGCTTCCAGCAGCAAACTCGGCGTGTCCACCATCACGATCCGGCTTAAATTGAATTACGAGGCGACCAAGGCACTGGCGGAAATCAGTGCCAAGGTGGACCAGGTGCGTAACAACCTGCCGCCGGAAGCCGAAGTGCCCATCATCAGTATTGAATCCGCTGACTCGCAGTTTGCCTCTGCTTATCTGAGTTTCACTTCGAATATTTTGGAACCGAACCAAGTCACGGATTATCTCGTGCGGATCGTACAGCCCCGGCTTTCGGCGCTCGAAGGCGTGCAACGCGCGGACATTCTCGGCGGCCGCACCTTCGCCATGCGCATCTGGCTCAAGCCCGATCAACTCGCGGCCCTGAACATCAATCCCAACCAGGTTCGCGAGGCCCTCGCCGCCAACAACTTTCTGTCCGCCGTTGGCCGCACCAAAGGTTCCCTCGTGCAGGTGAACCTTTCCGCCAACACCGACCTGCGGAGCGTCGAAGAATTCCGCAACCTCGTTGTCCGCCAATCCGGTGACAAACTCATCCGGCTGCGCGATGTGGCGGACGTGTCCTTGGGCGCGGAGGATTACGACACGGAAGTGCGGTTCACCGGCGAGAAGGCGGTCTTTATGGGCGTCTGGGTTTTGCCCAACGCCAATTCCCTGGACGTCATAAAACGGGTGCGAGCCGAGATGGATTTGATTCAAAAGGAACTGCCCACCGGGCTCGAAGGCAGGGTTGCCTACGACGCTACTAAATATATTCAGGACGCCATCCATGAAGTTATCAAAACCTTGACCGAAACATTGCTGATTGTGGCGATTGTGATCTTCCTGTTCCTCGGCTCGCTGCGTTCGGTGCTGGTGCCGCTGGTGGCCATTCCCATCTCGCTTATTGGCACCATCTTTCTGATGCAGGTGTTTGGGTTCACGCTCAATCTGCTCACGCTCCTGGCCATCGTGTTGTCCGTCGGCCTCGTGGTGGACGACGCCATCGTCATCGTGGAAAACGTGGAGCGACACATTCGCGAAGGCCGGACGCCATTGGATGCCGCCCTGCTCGGCGCGCGGGAGTTGGTCAGCCCGGTCATCGCCATGACCATCACGCTTGCGGCGGTGTATGCGCCCATTGGTTTGCAAGGCGGTCTTACGGGTTCGTTGTTCCGCGAATTTGCCTTCACGCTCGCGGGTGCGGTGTTCATTTCCGGCATCGTGGCCCTGACGCTGTCGCCGGTCATGGCTTCCAAGTTGCTGGATGCCGGCCGCGAAGATCACGGCCTCACCGGCAAAATCAACCGTACCTTCGACCGTCTCTGCGCCGGGTATGCGCGGGTGCTCGACACGACGCTGTCCGCGCGCCCGGCGGTTTACATCGTCTGGATCGTGTTGAGCCTTTTGTCGGTGCCCATGTTCATGCTGGCGCCCAAGGAACTCGCGCCGGCGGAAGACCAAGGGATCATTCTGGGCATTGTTGGCGCGGCGGCGGATTCAACCATTGATCAAACGTCATTTTACACCGATGAGCTCAACCGCAAACTGTTGAGTGTGCCCGAGGCCAAGCAAACGTTCCAACTCACTTTTCCGGACAACGGCTTCAGTGGTCTCGTGCTCAAACCCTGGGGCGAACGCAAACGCACGGTGTTCCAGATTTTACCGGGCGTGCAAACCAACGTCAGCAGCATCCCCGGTATTCGCACGCTCGCGGTCACACCGCCCGCCCTGCCCGGCGGCGGTGAATTTCCGGTCGAGTTCATCCTCGCCTCCACCGCCGAGCCGGAAGTGATCCTGGAATTCGCTGAACAGTTAAAGCAATTGTGTGCGACCAACGGCATGTTCGCGTTTCCGCCCATCATTGACACCAAAACCGACCAGCCCGAAGTCGAGTTGGTGATGGACCGCGACAAGGTTTCCTCGCTTGGCCTCAGCATGGCGACCGTCGGTTCGGATCTGGCGGCAATGGTCGGTGGCAATTTTGTGAATCGTTTTAACTTTGCTGGTCGCAGCTACAAAGTGATTCCACAACTCAAGCGCCTTGAACGCCTGAATCCCAGCCAGTTGGAAGCCATTTACGTGAAAGGACCGCACGATCAGTTGGTGCCGCTCAGCACCTTTGCCACGATGAAGAAGAAGAATGGGCCGCGTTCGCTCAATCGCTTCCAGCAGTTTAACGCCGTGAAAATCAGTGCCGTGGCCATCCGCCCGCTGGATGAGGCGCTCCGCTTTCTGGAAACGGAAGCCGCCAAGATTTTGCCCAAGGGCTACAAATTGGAATACACCGGCGAGTCCCGCCAACTGCGCACCGAAGGCAACAAATTTCTGCCGTCGTTCGCGCTGGCGCTGGTCTTGATCTTTCTTGTGCTCGCGGCGCAGTTCAACAGCTTCCGCGATCCGTTCATCATCATCCTCGGCTCGGTGCCGCTCGCCATCTTTGGCGCGCTGATCTTCAGCTTCCTCAAAATGCCCGGCCAGGGCTTGGCATTTTTCACCGATGGCTGGACGACGACTTTGAACATCTATTCGCAAGTCGGTCTCGTTACACTGGTCGGCCTGGTCTCGAAGAACGGCATTCTCATCGTGGAATTCGCCAACGAACAACAACGGCGCGGCCTCACCAAACTCCAGGCCATTCGGGAAGCGTCCTTGGTGCGCTTGCGGCCGGTGTTGATGACGAGCGCGGCCACGATTTGCGGCCACTTCCCGCTCACGCTGGTTTCCGGCGCCGGCGCCGCGGCCCGCAATTCCATCGGCATCACCATCGTCGCCGGTATGGCGCTCGGCACCATTTTCACCCTGCTCGTGATTCCTTCAATCTACGTGTTGATCGCCAAACAGCATACGGGCGAGGGGGCCAATGAAATTGAAGAAGCGATTGACTTGCCCGCCGAGAAGGACGACCTGCAACCAATCGAATTAGCCGTCAAATAAGCTGGGCGCGGGCGCTGATCTTCGTTTCTTCAGTTACGCCTCGCCGACCTTAGGGCCGGTCTGTAAGTTGTAGCGTCAGCCATCTTGGCTGACGTAGAGTCGGGCTTCCAGCCCGGTGGAATAAGCACCGTAGCCAAAAGGGCATGGTGCAAATGGGGTGGCCCCGACCCGTGGACAATTTTTCCGGGCGGTAGGCAGGATGCCCGCCGCTACTTTGCCAAACAGCTCTTAGCCCCTTATCCAGCGCGTCGCCTTCATCTCGAAGCGTGGCAAGGTACCCGCCGAAACCAAACTCACCGGCACGCGCAGCGCGAAGGTTTTGTGAAACATTAGCTCCAACCGGGCCCCCAATTCCCGCGTGACGGCGCCCGCAACCGGCTCGATCTCCACTCGCAATTCCGTCAGCGCCTGCGTCGTACTCACCTGAACCCGATACTCAGCCACATCGGCAAAGCCTCGAATAATTTCCTCAATGGCGCTCGGATAAATATTCACTCCGCGCACGATGATCATGTCATCCACGCGACCGAGGATGCCGCCCTCCAGCGCGAGATCAAACCGGCCACACTCACACGCTTCGGCTCTGCCTTCTGCATTCTGCCTTCTGCATTTCACCAAGTCGCCCGTACGGTAGCGCAACAGCGGCGAACCGGTGCGGACCAGCGTCGTTAATACCAGTTCACCCCGGGACGCCGGCTGGCGGGTGACCGGATCAATCACTTCCGCGTAGTAGGACGACTCGATAACGTGCAACACGCCGGGCCGGGCCGGGCACTCAAACGTCACCGGGCCCACCTCGGTCATGCCGTGGTGATCAAAAAAACGGACACCGGGCCAAAGGGATTCGAGCTTGGCGCGCGTCGCGGGAATGCTGCCGCCCGGCTCTCCGGCAACGATGATTGTCCTTATTCCGAAAGTATGGATGGCGATTTTTTCCTCGGCCGCGACTTCCGCCAGCCGCAGTGCATAAGTAGGCGTGCAACAAAGAACGTTGACGCCATTTTCCTGCATCACGCGCAACCGCGCCGCGCTGCCAAGTCCGCCGCCGGGCAGGCACAAAGCACCGAGGCGGGCCGCCGCTTCAAACGCCAGCCAGAAGCCGAGAAACGGCCCGAACGAAAACGCGAACATCACACGGTCACCCGCCTTCACGCCAGCCGCGCGAAAAACTTCCGCCCAACAATCCAGCATCGCCTCCCAACTCTCCCGCGTGTCGAGCCAGCGCAGCGGCGCACCGCGGGTGCCGCTGGTCTGGTGAAAGCGGGTGTAGCGATTTAGCGGGTAGGTCAGGTTCGTGCCGAAGGGCGGATGGGCAAGCTGGTCGGCGACCAGTTCCGCCTTGGTCGTGAACGGAAAACGCGCGGAGAAATCGGTGGCGGACGAAACGTCGAAGGTAATGCCGGCGGATTGAAGTTTGCTCGCGTAGAACTTGTTGGCCGGGAAAAGTTCCGCCACCAGCGACCGGAGTTGTTCGAGCTGAAGGGCCTCGAGTTCGGAACGCGTTGGATGCGGAGCGTCAGTCATGCAACAGTTCTTTCACCGCCGCGTCGCGCGGACTTAGCTGCCAACGTGGCCATGCGGGTGACGTCACTGCGGTCGGGCCGAAGTTGGCGCCACGCTCGCCGTCGGCTTGACTGGAACAGGCGTGGGCTTGTAATAGGTCACGAGACAGCCACCGAGAGCCGCCAGCGCGATGCCAATAAAGAATTGTGGCTTGATGGAACTCAGCCCTCCCTCCGGGGGATGTTGGATGAGCGAAACCAGCGCGTTCACGATGGGTGCGCCCGCAAATACGATGGCCATCACAACCGACGGCGTGCCTTTCGCGCCGAACGCCAGCAACACCCCAAACGCGCCCACGGCGCCTACAACGCCAGCAATCAACGACCACCACAAGCCACTCGCGGGATAGTTCCAGAAATCCAGCCGGCCCTTGTTGAACGCCAGCACCGCCAACGGCGCAAGCACTGCGATCAAAAAGTAAGCGAAGCCGACATAGAGAAATGCCATGTAACGGCCATTCACCTTATCCTGCATACCCATCTGGCCGCTGTGCAGAAAAATGCCGTAAACACCCCACGACACGACCGTCATCAATGCAAATACAAGCCAGTTCATAGGCCGACAGGCTAGCGACGAGCACGCTATACCGCAAATCGTTTGTCGGAATAGATTGCCCGGCGGGCGCGAGGCCGAGATTGCCTGAACCGCGGTTGCGCTTGGTAGTGTCGGTGGATTTTCTTTGTTCCCACTACAGTCGCTGATCGCAACCGCTCGCCGGCAAGGATGCCAGTGCTCCCGACTGTCAAACTTCACCTCAAGCGAGTAATCGGGTGGGCGCAACCTGAATCTTTTCCGCGATGGCCTTGGGTATTTTGGTCGCCTTCATCTGGCCGCCCAACGCCGTCACGCAAACCGTAACGACCCGACCACGGGCGACTTCCCGGCGCTCCTTGCCCTTCAACTGATACAATCGAAAGACATAGGTCAGGGTTTTGGATTTCTTCTTCGCCACGAGCAGATGAATTTCCACCTCATCTTCGAACTGCAACGGCGCGAAGAAATCGCACTCGCAATGAACCCGCGGCCAGCCCACGGGCGGTTTGGCTTCACGCGAAGCGATGGACAGACCTAACGAGCGGAAGAACGCAGTTTCCGCCGCCTCCATGTAGTGGAAGAAAACTGCGTGATGCACAATGCCTGCCATGTCGGTGTCGCTAAACTCAACCCGGCGCACAATTTTATGTTCAAAAGCCATGCGCAGATGATATTTCGCGCCGGCCAATTTACGATTGAAAAATGGGTGCCAGCACCAAACATTCTGCCCGGCGACCCAGAGCTTTGCTTGTGGCCGGCGCGGCGCGGGTGTTAGTCTCCGCAGATGGAATCCCCGGAATGGGCCAGTCTCAGTGACGACGAGTTGCTGGAGAAGAAAATCTCCCAGCTCGGTTTGAAACTGGACGTTCCGCCCATTCAACCGCTCGTGCAACAGCTCTACGCCGAGCTGTCACAGAAAGGGCTGAGCTTCCATCCCCCTTGTCACATCGGCGACGAATGGTTTGTTCCGGTTGGCATCCCGGCGATATTCATTCCGTTTTTCCTCACCCATGACCGGCTGCGGCATCTCGAGCGCAAGATCATCCTCGAAGTCGAAGGCGAAACGTCGGAATGGTTCATGAAGCTGATTCGCCATGAGGCCGCGCACGCCTACGCTTATGCCTATCAGGTTTTCCGCAAACGAAAATGGCAGCGCACCTTTGGCCTGTCCTCCGCCGAGGAAACCCCGTCGTTCTATCGGCCCCGGCCGTACAGCCGCAGTTTCGTGGTGCATCTCGAGGACTGGTATGCGCAATCGCACCCCGACGAGGACTTCGCCGAGACGTTCGCCGTCTGGCTCACGCCGGGGCTGGACTGGCGCACGCGGTACCAGGATTGGAAGGCGCTACAAAAACTGGAATACGTGGACGAGCTGATGCAATCGCTCGCGGGCAAACCGCCTTTGCCCCTGCCGGAGTATCAGGTCGCCGATTACGACTGCCTGAACGTGAAGCTCAAAACCCATTACGCGAAGAAGCGGAAGGAGTATGAGCATTCGTTTCCGGATTTTTATGACAACGACCTGCGACAACTCTTCGACGCCGGCGCGGATGTTGAGGGGCGCGTGAAGGCGTCCTTGTACTTGCGGCGCCATCGGCGCGAGTTGGAAAATGCCGTCTGCCAGTGGACCAACGAAAACAAGTATCGCGTCAACCAGTTGCTCACGCGTTTGATTGACCGTTGCGACAAACTGGGCCTGCACATCAAAGCGTACGATCCCAAACAAAACATCCAGGTTTCAGCCTACATCACC
>JANYBF010000168.1 GCA_025360895.1 Verrucomicrobiota bacterium | reverse complement strand
GGCATCAAGTCTTCGGCCTCGCGCTGATCCCGCTCGCGGTGTGCGCGCTGGTATTCGTCGCCATCACCCAGGACGCGCCGGTCGCGCCGAAGAAACAATCGCTCGGCGATTTCCTCGGCGTGTTGCGCGAGCGCGACATGATTTTGTTCAGTCTGTTTTATGGCGTCACTTTCGGCGGCTTCGTTGGGTTTGCGAGCTTCCTGGCAATTCTTCTGGGCGATCAATACGGCCTCACGAAAGTCCGCGCGGGTGAACTGGCCGCGCTCGGTGTCATGGCCGGCAGCCTGGTGCGCCCGCTCGGCGGTTTGCTCGCGGACAGATTCGGCGGCATCCGCATGCTCAACGTCCTCTTCGGCGCGGTCGCGTTGCTCGCGATGGGGGTGGCGCAATTGCCTGCGCTACCGGTCGCCGTCGGGTTGTTCGTCGTGGCGATGGCCTGCCTTGGCTTTGGCAACGGCTCGGTCTTTCAACTCTTGCCCCACCGGTACGGCAGCCGCGTCGGCGTCGCCACGGGCATCCTTGGTGCGGCGGGCAGCTTCGGTGGATTTCTTCTCCCGACGCTACTCGGCTGGTTGAAGCAAGCCTCCGGCAGTTATGCCAGCGGTCTCGCGGTGTTGGCGGGCCTGGCGGTCATTGCGCTCATGCTGTTGTCCGTGGTGCAATCCGACTGGGTCGGCAACTGGATCGGCAAACACGGTCGCGTGAAGGAATTCAACGCCGCCTGAGGACCGATGCCGAATTCGTTTCCAACGCAACGCACGCCCGAAAAATCTGAAGCGGCGGCGCGCACATTGATTGACGACCTGCTCGCCGAGCAACAGGAACTCACCGCCGTCGAAAAATTTTCCCGCACACACGACGGACATGCCGTTCGCGGACAGCTTTACCGCGACCTGCTGCCTGCCACGCCGCCCGCGCCTGGCCAGCAATACGCCTTCGAGGTGAACCTGGATCAATGCAGCGGCTGCAAAGCCTGCGTCAGCGCGTGTCATTCGTTAAACGGACTTGATGACGACGAGACGTGGCGCGGCGTGGGTTTGTTGATTGATGCGCCCAACGCGCACGATGCGAAGCGCAAAGTGCAACAAGGTTTTCAGCAGAACATCACGACCGCGTGTCATCATTGTGTTGATCCTGCCTGCCTCAACGGCTGTCCGGTGTTCGCTTACGACAAAGACCCGCTCACCGGCATCGTTCGCCATCTCGATGACCAATGTATCGGCTGCCAGTATTGCGTCATGATGTGTCCTTACGAAGTGCCGCAATACTCGAAGGCGCGCGGCATCGTCCGCAAGTGTGACATGTGTCACTCCCGCCTCGCGGTCGGTGAAGCACCCGCGTGCGTGCAGGCCTGTCCGACCAGCGCGATCAAGATCACGGTGATCGAGCAAGCCAAAGTGCGCGGCAAATATCGCGGGGTCCCCCGGAAGGATGAGTTACCCGAGTCCCGGAACCATTCCGAAAATGGGGACTCGGGTAACTCGTCCCTCCGAAACAATTTCCTCATCGCTTCTCCCAACCCGGCCATCACGCTGCCGACCACGCGCTTCGTCACGCAACGCACCTTCCCGGAAAAACTCTTTGCGGGTGATTCCTCGGTCGTCCGCCGTTCCGATTCGCATTTGCCGCTGGTGATGCTGCTCACGCTCTCGCAATTCGCCATCGGCGCAAGCGTCGCGGCGGTATTCGTCAAACCGGCGCTGCCGCTGCTGATCCTCGCGCTGGTCGTCGGGCTGGTCGCACTGGTCGCGGGTTCGCTGCATCTCGGCCAGCCGCTCAAGGCGTGGCGTTCGTTCCTCGGCTGGCGCAAAAGCTGGTTCAGCCGCGAAGTCATCGCGCTGAGTGCGTTCGTCTTTTTTATCATGCTGGCGGTGGGCGCGATGTGGTCGCCCGCCGGCCAGCCGTGCGAGCGATTTCTCGCACCCTGCGCCGCGCTGGCCGGGCTGCTCACCGTCACCTGCTCGGCGATGATTTATGTGCAAACCCGCCGCGAGTTCTGGAACGCCGCGCGGAGCTTCACTAAATTTTTCGGCACGACGTTGCTGCTCGGCTCGGCCGCCACATTCGCCACGCTTGGGTTCACGGACACGAGTCCCGGCGCAATCGTAGCCTCTGCCGTGACGTTGGTGGTCGCGACCATCGGCAAACTGGGCTTCGAGCGCCGTATCTTCCTGCATCTCGTGGACGACGGCACGCCCGGGCCAACTCCGCTCAATAAAACCGCGCGCTTGTTGGCGGGTGAATTGAACGGAATCGTGCGCGCGCGCATTGCGTTGGGCCTGTGCGGTGGGGTGTTGCTGCCGCTGGTGGCAATGTCTCAAGTCACAACGAGCCTGCCAGCGCTCGCCGTCACCGCGCTTGCGTTGTCTGTAGTGGGCGAACTCATCGAACGCTATTTATTCTTCACCGCCGTTGTGACGCAAAAAATGCCGGGAGGTTTGTCCGCATGAAAACAACCCGTGTAGCCGCCGAGGTGACGAGGCGGAAGCCTGCGGAAAAAAAGGAGGTCCGCCTCCTCACGTCGGCGGCTACGAAGGGGAATTCCCTTCTCCGTCAATGGACCGGCCCGCTCTCGCAAGACCTCACGCTGCACCCCGGCGATTTCGGCCTCGGCAAAGTCCCCGCGCGTCTGCGCCCCGATGCCACCACACGTTCCGTTTGCGGTTATTGCTCCACGGGTTGTTCCCTCGACGTTCACCTGCAATCCGGCGTCGCCGTGAACCTAACGCCCACCGCCGATTATCCCGTCAATCTCGGCATGGCGTGTCCGAAAGGCTGGGAAGCGCTCACGCCGCTCGCCGCGCCCGACCGCGCCACGCAACCGCTCCTGCGAAATCCCAAAACCGGCAAACTTGAGCCGACCGATTGGGACGAAGCGATGCAAGTCTTCACGCTCAAGTTCAAAGCCATCATGGATCAGCACGGGCCGGAGAGTGTGGCGTTCTTGAGCACCGGTCAGATTTGCACGGAGGAAATGGCGTTCCTCGGCGCGCTGTGGAAGTTCGGCATGGGCGCGCTGCATTGCGACTCCAACACGCGGCAGTGCATGGCCACAAGCCACGTCGCCTACAAGCAGAGCTTCGGCTTCGATGCGCCGCCTTACACGTACGCGGACTTCGAAGCGTCGGATTGCCTCGTATTCATTGGGGCGAACCTGTGCATCGCGCACCCGATCATGTGGCAGCGCGTGATGCGGAATAAAAACAATCCCGACCTCATCGTCATTGACCCGCGCCGCACCGAGACGGCGATGAACGCGACGCAACATCTCGCGCTCACGCCCAAGTCCGACATCACTTTGCTCTACGGCGTGGCGAATTTGCTCATTCAGAAAAACTGGATCAACCGCGAGTTCATCGCGAGCAGCACGACAGGATTTGAAGAGTTCGCCGCGTTCGTGCGGCAGTTCACGCCGGACAAAGTCGCAGCGGAAACCGGCCTGACCGTTGGGCAACTGTTCCGTTTCGCTGAAACCATTGCCACGCGCAAAGCCGTTTCGTTCTGGTGGACGATGGGTGTAAATCAAGGTCACGAATCCACGCGCACCGCGCAGGCCGTCATCAATCTCGCACTGATGACCGGCAACATCGGCCGCCCCGGCACGGGCGCGAACAGCGTCACCGGCCAGTGTAACGCGATGGGTTCGCGCCTGTTCGCCAACGCCTCGGGACTGCTCGGTGGGCGCGATTTTCTCAACGCCGAACATCGCGCGGAAGTTTCGCACCTGTTGCACATCGCGCCGGAAAAAATTCCCGCAAAAAACTCGCTGGCCTACGACCAGATTTTGCAAGGCGTCGCCGACGGAAAGATCAAAGGTCTGTGGGTCATCGCCACGAACACCGCGCACTCGTGGATTGATTCCGCCCGCGCGACCGGCGCGCTCGACAAGCTGGAATTCCTCGTCGTCCAGGACATGTATGCGACGACCGAGACGGCGCAGCGCGCGCATCTGTTTCTGCCCGCCGCTGGCTGGGGCGAGAAGGAAGGCACGTTCATCAACAGCGAACGGCGATTCGGTCACATCAAGAAAGTTTCCCGCGCACCCGGCCAGGCGATGAGCGACTTCAATATCTTCCGGCTCGTGGCAAACTACTGGGGCTGCGCGGACATGTTCAGCCAATGGAGTTCGCCGCAAGCCACCTTCCAAATTCTGAAGCGCCTCTCCGCTGGCAAACCGTGCGACATCACGGGCATCGAGGACTATCGGCAGCTTGATGCGGAAGGTGGAATTCAATGGCCGTGGGCGAGCCACAGTCGAGAGTCGAGAGCCGAGAGCCGAGAGCAGGAAGGAGAAAACCCTCGACCTTCGACCCTCGACCTTCGACCGGCCTCTGAGCGCCGTCTCTTTGCCGATGGCAAATTCTTCACGCCTGACGGCAAAGCGAAATTTTTGTTCGACCAACCGCGCGCCGTCACCGAACCAACGGACGACGAATTTCCCTTCGTGCTGCTCACCGGTCGCGGCACGAGCGCGCAATGGCACACGAACACACGCACGGGCAAATCCGCCGTGCTCCGCACGCTTTATCCGGCCAACCCCTACATCGAGGTCCATCCCGCCGATGCCGCGCGGTTGGGACTCGCTGCTAATGCTCAGGTGGCGGTGGTGTCCCGCCGCGCGCGCATCGCCTGCGCCGCGTTTATCACGCCCACGGTGCAACCGGGGCAGATTTTCATTCCCATGCACTACGGTGTGACGAATCAGCTCACCCGCGGCGAATTTGATCCACACACGCGCCAGCCGAGCTACAAACATTGCGCAGTGAGACTGGAAAAAATTTCGCCGACCAAACCATGAGCGACCGTAGCTACAACGCCGAGCGTCTGGTGCGCTTCTCCGCCGAGAAAGCTACCGTGACCGAGATCGCCATCACGCCACATTCGAGCATCGCTGTCTGGGGCGTGCGACCCGGCCAGGA
>JANYBF010000167.1 GCA_025360895.1 Verrucomicrobiota bacterium | reverse complement strand
GTCTCGTCGCACGGGAAGATTTCCCTGCTGCGCGACACCAATGGTGATGGCAAGGCGGACAAGGAAGAAATCATCGCCAGTGGCTGGCCGTCAACGGATGTGGCCAGCGGCGGCGTGGACGCCACCGCCGTCACGCTCGACAAGGACGGGAACATTTATTTCGGTCTGCTCGTGGCGGATTACTCGAACCCTTATCGCCTCCGTAAACGAAAGGATTTGAAGCCGGAAGAGAAGATCTGGCTGGCGGGGCACGATCAGTCCGCGGAAGGCGATCCCGAAGAAGAGGTTTCCCTCTACGATATCAATTCGGTTCGCGGCACGATTCAGAAGTGGTCGCCCAAAACAAAAGCGCTCGAGACTATCGCCACCGGTATCCGCGTTCCGTACGCACTCGCCTTCAATCGCAACGGCGATTTGTTCGTCACCGATCAGGAAGGCGAGACTTGGTGTCCCAATGGCAATCCCCTGGACGAGTTGAACCACATCATTCCCGGACACAACTACGGCTTTCCGCCGCGCCACGAAAAATGGCTACCCAATCTGGTGAGCGATCCACCCGTGGTCGCCTTTGGACCTCAGCATCAGTCAAGCTGCGGCTTTGTTTTTAACGAACCAAAGAAAGGGCAGGGTTTGTTCGGTCCGAAATGGTGGGAAGGCGACGCGTTCGTCGCCGGCGAGTCGCGCGGCAAAATCTGGCGCGTCAAGTTGGTCAAAACACCTCACGGCTACGTCGGGAAGGAATACATCATCGCTCGCCTGTCCATGTTGACCACCGATGTCGCAATTTCGCCGAAAGGCGATCTCTACGTCGCCTGCCACAGCGGGTTGCCGGACTGGGGCACGGGCCCAAAAGGCGAAGGAAAGATTTTCAAAATTTCCTACACCGATCCCAAAGCGCCACAGCCGGTCGCCGCGTGGCCGCAGTGGACATCGCGCTACAGCAACAGCATCACTACCGATGTGCGCGTGGCGTTTGCCCAGCCGGTGGATGCTTCCATCACCAATTTCACCGCAGACATACGACTTGAGTACGGCGAGTTTGTTGGCGCTGGCGATCGCTTCGAGCTGTTGAAGCCGCCTTACGTCGCGGTGAAACGCCAGGAAGCGTCGCCGCGACAGTTTCTGAAAGTCCGCGCCGCCAGACTGGAAAACCATGGGCGGCTGCTCGTGCTGGACACCGAACCCATCGTTCGCGCCGTGCCGCATGCCTTGATGATTCCGGGAGTCAAAGCGCCCGGGCAACCCGGCGCCGGCGTCACCGTGGATCTTGAATTTGATTTGTTCGGCGCGGAAACGTTTTTCCAAACCCGCCCGCCGCTCGGCCAACTGCCCGCTGCTGTCCTTCCCCTTGCCGTTAAAGTCGCCGACCAACTTGGTTCCTTGGAAACAGTTATTCCCCACATGGGTTCGGGCTACCTGCCGCACCCGGACCTCGCGATTACGGAAAGCCTGATGCAGCCGTTTGGCCGCACACCCCAGCCGTGGCTGGATTCGGTCAGCCGCAAGCCTGGCCAGTTGCGGCGTTCGGCGCGCCTGAACCTGCCCGCGGAGGCGGCCACGGTCCGTGTTCGTGGCAGCGAGCGTTTTAGCCTAGATGCTATTAATACCAGCCAGCCAGCAACCCAAGCGATGGATGGGCTGTTCGTTGCGGAGTTGAGCCTGCC
Source organism: Verrucomicrobiota bacterium (assembly GCA_025360895.1). GTDB lineage: Bacteria > Verrucomicrobiota > Verrucomicrobiia > Limisphaerales > JADLHS01 > JADLHS01. The sequence goes on along the minus strand of JANYBF010000167.1, from coordinate 473 downwards.
CATCGCGCCGCGCGACCTACGGTTCTCCCTGCAAACCGATACCGGCAATCCGGCCTTGGGATTTACTTACACGCTCAAGGGCGATGCCACCGAACGACCAATGGCACGGCAACATTTCCTTCTCGACTGGGCACCGACCAATGCGCCACTGGAAATCGTCACTTTGCCCACGCCGCTTCTGACTGGCGGCGACTATGAGCAGGGGCGTGAATTATTTTTTGGCGACCGATTGAAGTGCGCCACCTGTCATCGGCTACGGGGCGAAGGCGGGGCGATTGGGCCGGACCTGAGCAATCTGGTTTCGCGGGACGCAGCCAGTGTGTTGCGTGACATCAAGGAACCCAGCGCTTCCATCAATCCGGATTACGTCGCCTACAACATCGCGTTGCATAACGGCAGCGAAATGACCGGTTTCATCCGCAGCCAAGATGCTGATTCGTTGCACCTCGTGGCAGCCGACGGAAAAGAAACGG
>JANYBF010000145.1 GCA_025360895.1 Verrucomicrobiota bacterium | reverse complement strand
CGCAGTCAAGACGCTGACTCGTTACACTTCGTGACGGCTGACGGAAAAGAAACGATTGTTCGCACGCCGGACGTAAAAGAACTACACCCCAGCTCGCTATCGCTCATGCCCGCCGGGCTATTGGACCCTTTGAGTGACGGGCAAGTCCGCGACCTGCTGACTTTTCTGCTCCACGAACCGCCGAAGCGCACACGCGCCGAGGTCAAAAAGATTTTGTCCACCGGACCCGGAGAAAATGCCTCAACCTTGAACGTCGTTTTGGTGGCGGGGAAACAAGACCATGGGCCGGGGCAGCATGATTATCCCGCGTGGCAGAAGCAATGGCACGCGTTGCTGGAGCCGAAGGCCAAGGTTAGTGACGCGTGGGACTGGCCATCACCGGAGCAATTTCTACAGGCCGGGGTGATGGTTTTTTATTTTTGGAATCATGACTGGAACCCAGAGCGACTCGGCCAGTTGGACGGCTTTCTGGCCCGGGGCGGCGGCATGGTTTTGTTACACTCGGCGACGATTGGCAACGATCAGGCGGATTTGCTGGCCGAGCGGACTGGCCTCGCCTCCTACGCCTCACCGCGCACGAAGTATCGCCACATGCCGCTCGATCTGAACCTCGTCGCACCGGCCGACAACGCCATCACCCGTGGATTGCCCGCCACCCTCCACCTGCTCGATGAACCCTATTGGCCTTTGACCGGGGACTCGAAGAAGGTTGAGGTGCTCGCGACCGCGACTGTTGACGACGAAGCACGCCCGTTGATGTGGACATTTCAAAAAGGCAAAGGCCGCGTCTTTGCGAGCATCCTGGGGCATTACACCTGGACCTTGGACGATCCGTTGTTCCGCATTCTAGCGTTGCGCGGTATTGCCTGGGCTGCCGGCGCCGACCCGGCGGCGTTGGAGCATTTAGCGATCAAGGATACAGACGCTAAATAGCTGTCCACGGGTTGGAGAGCAGAATGGCAAAGGGACTCAGTCTTTGCGCGGCGCGGGTTCGGGTCGCGATTCCAACTGGAGTGCGGCGAGAAAACCAGCGGCCTTCGCGAGTGTCTCATCATATTCCGCCGCCGCCACCGAATCCGCCACGATGCCCGCGCCGACGTGGAAATAGGCCGTATCCCCTTTTCGGATCGCTGTCCGGATGGAAATGCTCAACTGACTTTCGCGATTGAAACCGAGATAGCCGTGACAGCCGCAGTAAGGTCCGCGCGCGATTGTCTCCAGTTCGTCAATAACCTCCATCGCGCGAAACTTGGGTGCGCCGGTGATGCTGCCGCCGGGGAAGCACGAGGCGAGGGCCGCAAAATGCGTCACGTCAGTTCGCAGCCGTCCTTCGATCGTCGAGACGAGATGGTGCACCTGGGCGAAACGCTCCAGCTTCGCCAGCTCCGGCACCTGCACCGAACCGAATTCGCACACCCGGCCGAGATCGTTACGGAGCAGGTCGGTGATCATGACGAGTTCCGCCAGTTCCTTCGGGCTGGTTTGGAGTTCGTAAGCGAGCTGCGCGTCGCGCGTGGCGTCCGACGAGCGCGGACGCGTGCCCTTGATGGGGCGGGTGGCGATGTGCGACCCGTTCAGGCGGAGAAACTGTTCCGGCGACGAAGAGGCGATTTGAAAATCATCGCAATCGAAATACGCCGCGAACGGTGCGGGCGAAACGGCAAGCAAACGTCCGAACAGTTCCCAGCCGGAGAATTCGCACGGCGCGGCGAGCCGTTGCGCGAGGTTCACCTGGTAAAGGTCTCCGGCGCGAATGTAACGCTGCACTCGTTCGACGGCGGTGAGGAAATCGGTTCGGGAGATGTTTGACGAAACGCCTGTCCTCACCCCGGCCCTCTCCCTTTCCGAAAAGGAGAGAGCCGGAGTGAGGGTTTGCGTTGGGTTACCAGCCAAGAGTGTTGCCCAAAACTCCGCCTGCCCGCGCGCCCGCGCTTCGCTGCGTGAACCGTCGGCACTCAAACCCGTCGCAACCACAAAGGTTTTGCCAAGGCGATGGTCGAATACCACAAGGCTGTCGTAGAAACCGACGTGGCAATCGGGCAGTTCGAGATCGTTGACGGCGCGGCGCGGCAGTTTTGGCTCGGTGAAATTCTTCAGGTCGTAACCCCAGTAGCCGAAGCAGCCACCGAGCGGGAACGGCAGATCAATCTCGTCGAGCAATTCGTAGCGCGCCATCAACGCGTCGAGCAGATGCCACGGGTTGCCGAATTGGACGTAGCCGCCGACGTGAGGCGGCGGATTGAGCGATTCTGGCATTCCGGCCGTCCGCCTCCACACGTCGGCGGCTACCCCGGAGCCTATTTCACACTGCGAACCCGACGAGCGAAACGTCAAGAACGGTTGCGCGGCGACGAATGAATAGCGCGCCTGCATCGAATCAAATCCGGCACTCCGGAGCAATACGACTCCCGGTTGCCCGGCGAGTTGTTCCACGAGCGATTCGGGTGTCTGTCCGGTGGCGATTTCCTGAATGAGCGGTCGCACAACTGAATTCAATCCGTCGCGCCGGGCGGCGGCAAGCCGCAAAATGCAACTGGCCACCTCGCATGAACAGAAACCCTCCAACCAAGACCGTTTTAGTTCGGCTAAACACCCGCCGCGCGTTTCGTTTGCGCGGCGTTCCAGAGCAGCCACGTCATTTCGTCGGCGAATACCTGGCGATTGGGGTAGCCGCGCACCAACTCGGTGCCTTCGCGCACGTCACGCGCCCCGCGATTCAGAATAACTCCGGTCGCGCGCTGGCTGATCTCGCGCACCAGCCAGACAAACTTTTGCACCGACGAGAGGTCGGGCCGATCCAGCGCGTACTTGAATGGGAACTCGTCGGCATTGATCGCGTAACGCGCTGCGCTCCCTGAAAGCACAATCTCCAGAATCAATTGGGATCGGGTTTCCACCTTGCGCATGGATTCCACATTCCTTTTCGGCCAAAAACCAAACCCCACTGGCAAAGATGTTGCAGGGCTTTCGTTCCGGGGGTGACTGATCTCCTCGTGCGGTACCGCACCGGCCGCAACCAGTGCCAGTTCACGCCATGCTACCGCCGTAGGTTGCCCGCGCAGATCGTAAATCTCGAGGGCCGCTTCCGTAAGCGTCAGTCGATGCAGCGCTATGCTTTTCGGCAGCAACTGCAAATCACTTTCCGCTACAATCGCCGCCGCGACGCCCTCAGCCTGCAACGCACGGTGAAACGCGCGGGCGGTGTCTGAGCTGAGTTGGCGCTGGAGGATGCCCTGAGCGTTGGCGGCGAGGCGCACCGCATCCGCATCAGTGAGATGGCTGAAGGATCGGAACGCGCGCCGGATTTGGTCCGCTGTCGGGCGGGCGTCATCTCTTTGCAGAACGGCGTAGGCAGTGGGGGCAGTCATGCGTGCAGGCGTTTACGAAAACGCCATCGGGACCGAAGTCGGGGGGCCGACGCGTTGGAGATATTCGGCAATGACGGCCACGGCTTCATCCACATCGTCGGTGAGTGTGAGCAGTTTTAAATCGTCCGGGCCGATGAAAGCATTGCGCTCGCGCAACTCGGCTTTTATCCAGCGGAGTAGCCCCCTCCAGTACCGTTTGCCAAATAGGATCAGTGGAAATTTTGGAATCCGCTCCGTCTGCACGAGCGTCAGCACTTCAAACAACTCATCGAGGGTGCCGAAGCCACCGGGCATAAAAACAAAGGCGACGCTGTATTTCACGAAGCAAACCTTGCGCGAGAAGAAATAGTGAAAGTGGACGGGCACATTGGCGAATCCGTTGCCGTTTTGTTCGTGCGGCAGCTCAATGTTGAGGCCCACCGAAGTGCCCCGGCCTTGCGCGGCACCTTTGTTGGCGGCGGCCATGATGCCCGGGCCGCCGCCGGTGATCACCGGTAGATTATGTTTCGCCAGTTGTTTGCCGAGGCGCATCGTTGCCCGATAGTACGGATCGCGCGGGGACGTTCGGGCCGAGCCAAAAACGGTGACTGCTGGGGCGATATGCGACAGAGCTTCGAACGATTCGACGAACTCCCCCATGATGCGCAGGATGCGCCAGGGGTCTTCCTTGGTGAAGGCCGGACCGTGATTATTCATGCGCGGAAGTTAATCATGCGGCCGCGCCGAAACAAGCTCAGCGGTTTCGTTTGTGGTTCACACCGAATCGAAGGGCGACGCTTTGCCAAGAGCCTGTTTGAAAAGTAGTAGCCGACGTAAGGAACTCTGATTTTTCCGCGTATCGGTTCGGGAAACAAGGATATTTGAGCGTCGTTACCTCGGCTGCTACGAGGAGGTTTCAAACGAGTCCTTATGGTTTTTTTCGAAACACGATGACGTGTTGCTGTGGCAGCGTGGAAATTGTTTCCACCCATTCGAGCGGGTGAATGCTCATCTCCTTGCGCACCTGTGCCTCGGTCATTTTGTGGACGAGTTTGATGGGCACATTGGGGTCTTCCCCGCGAAACTCAACGAACACCATGCGCCCGCCCGGCTTCAACGACTGGCACATGGCCGTCACCATTTCAAACGGATGGTCAAACTCGTGATATACGTCCACCATCAAGATCAAATCCACCGCCGCCTGTGGCAGTTTGGGATCGGTGATCGTGCCGAGCACGGGTTTGACGTTGAAGATTTTTTCGCCCGCCAGTTTGTTGGTGAGAAGGTCCAGCATCTCCGACTGAATCTCCACGGCAAAGACCACGCCATTCGTACCGATGGGCTTGGCGAGTCGCCGCGTGTAGTAACCCGTCCCCGCGCCGATGTCCGCGACAGCATCGCCCGGTTTGAGTTTCAGCGCCGGGATGAGCAAATCGGGACGCTCCTCCCGCTCCCGTTCGGGACGTTCCAGCCAGTCGGCGGCCTGATGCCCCATGACATGGGCAATCTCGCGGCCCATGTAAAACGTACCGATCCCGTTCGGGTCATGCTCGGCGCGCGTTTCGTAACGCGGAGTTGACGCAGGCGAATTAGTGGGACCTGCTTCAACTCTGGCTGAGATGGCCAAGGCAACGAACGCTGCGATGAAAAGGTGTAATTTCATTTGTATCGCCTGTCGTTGTCTAGTGTGGTGATGGCTGTTTGGCAAGCTCCGGCTTCCATCCCGTTGGCACTTCGCCCATCCTGTCCACCTGATGTCAGCTTATGAAACACATTTCAAAGGCTGGGCGAAACCCGGCCCAGTGCCGCCCAGACTCAACGGGGGCGTTGCCGTTGAACCGCACGAAACCCTTGACGCCATCAGCGGCCACTTCCGATTGTTCCAATTGCGCGAGGGGCATCGCTTTTCCACCGACGACATTCTCACCGCGTGGTATGCTACGAGTTGGTGTCCCAGCGCGCGCACCGCACTTGATCTCGGCAGCGGGATTGGCACAGTCGGGATGATTTGTGCCTGGCGATTGCCAGGGGCGCGGTTCGTCACGGTTGAAGCGCAGGCCGAAAGCGTCACGCTGGCCCGGAAGTCCACCCACTACAATGAACTCACCGACCGTTATGAAATCCGGGAAGGCGACTTTCGTGATCCCGAAGTGCTGCGGGCGGATGAACGATTCGATCTGATCACTGGCAGTCCACCGTATTTTCCACCCGAGGCCGGCGTGAAAAGCGAACATCCCCAGAAACTCGCCTGCCGCTTCGAGTTGCGCGGCACGGTGACGGATTACTGCACGACGGCCGCAAAGCATCTCGCGCCGGGCGGGTTCTTCGCGTGCGTGTTTCCAATCGAACCCGCTCAACTCGCGCGCGTGGCAGCGGGGGCGAAGGCCGCCGGCTTGGTGATCGTGCGGCGCCGGCCCGTGATTTTCCGCGAAAGCGAACCGCCGTTGATCGCGTTGTTCGGCCTGATGCGCGCGGAAGATTTGCCGGAATGGTTTCGCGGTCAAACGTGGGTTGAACCCGGGCTCATTATCCGCACCCGCACTGGTGAAATTCACCCCGAGTATTCGGCGGTGAAACTGGCCATTGGTTTTCCGCCGTGACCGGAGGATGGAAGCGTTTGTTCGCACAAATTCGCACAAATTCGTTTTGCGCTGGCCGCTCCCAAACCGTAAGCTCGCGGCATGTTCAAATTGATACGCGGAATCACATCCGGGATTATCTTTCCCAGCCTGCTACTGACCCTGCCCGCTTCCGGGGCGGAATTAACCAAGATAACCTTGCGCGAGATATTCCCGGCTTTGACCATGGAACGCCCACTGTGGGTGGCGCAAGCGCCGGATGACTCGGATCGAGTTTTCATCATGGAACAGCGGGGTCGCATTGTCATCGTGCGCAAGGGCAGCAATGGCGCCGAATCGAAGGAATTTCTGAACATTGTGGATCGCAAACCTTTTGCGGAAAATGAAGAGGGCTTGCTGGGCATGGCGTTTCATCCCGGATTCAAGACCAACGGGCTTTTCTACATCTTTTACAGCCAGCAAAATCCCAAGCGCAGCGTGGTTAGTGAATTCAAAGTTTCGGTGACCGACCCGAACCAAGCCGAGCTCGCGTCCGAGCGAATCCTCTTGGAAGTGCCGCGGCCCTATTGGAATCACGACGGCGGCCAGGTGAGTTTTGGGCCGGATGGGTTTCTTTATATCGCGCTCGGCGACGGCGGAATGTTCAACGATCCCCACAACAATGGTCAAAACACCGCGTCGTTGCTCGGCAAAATGTTGCGGATTGATGTCAACACGCGCTCGAAGTCCGGTGTTGGCGAAAATCGAAAGGAACTGGCCTACGGAATTCCAACGGACAATCCGTTTGTGGGTGAGTCGGAGAAGTATGGCGTGCGGAAGGAAATCTGGGCGCTGGGCCTGCGCAATGTGTGGCGCTTCAGTTGGGATCGCGCGACGGGTGAATTGTGGGCGGGCGACGTCGGTCAAGACGACTGGGAAGAGATTGACCTGATCGTCAAAGGCGGTAATTACGGCTGGTGCATCCGCGAAGGCGAGCATGGTTTCAAACCCGGCCCGGACGGCGCGCACTTTGTCGAACCGATCCTTGAATATCCCCACCGGCCCGACCAGATGGCGAAGGCGCGTCTTCCGATGCACACTCCAGGTCTAAGTGTCACGGGTGGCTATGTTTATCGGGGTAAACAATTTCCCGCCTTGAGCGGAGTTTATGTTTACGCCGATTTCGCCTTGGGCACGATCTGGGGTCTGCGCGATCGCGACGGCAAAGTTATTGAGCAAGGCACCCTGCTGTCGCAGCCAAAAAATATCACGAGCTTTGCCGAAGACCGCGATGGTGAACTCTACGTGCTGACGTACGACGGAAAGATTTATCAGGTCACCGTTCCGTGATGGAAGAACCTGATTTCCGCTCGGCGCGCTGACGCAGAATCGCTTTGCTCCAGTTGGAGCTGAACCGTAAGCTCGCGGCATGTCAAAACTCTTGCGGGGGATCAGTTACGTTATTTTCCTTCCCCTCCTTTTATTAAAATTGCCCATGGCCGGGGCGGCATTACCCCCGGTGACGTTGCGCGAGGCGTACCCAGCTTTGACCGTGGATCGCCCGACCTGGATGACTGAAGCGCCGGATGGTTCGGGCCGGATGTTCGTTCTGGAGGAACGGGGGCGCATCCTCATCGTGCGGCCGGGCAGCGATGGCGCGGACGCCCGGGAGTTTTTCAACATCGTGGACCGCAAGCCGTATGACAGCAACGCGGAGGGCTTGCTTGGCCTCGCGTTTCACCCGCAGTTCCGGACTAACGGGTTG
>JANYBF010000143.1 GCA_025360895.1 Verrucomicrobiota bacterium | reverse complement strand
TCTCGAAAAAGAAACCGGCATCGCCGCCGGCTGGAAGCAGGTCGGCTCGCTCGTGCTGGCGCAGACGGAAGCGCGCATGATTCAATATCGCCGCGCCGTGCCGCTGGCGCAGGCGTCCGGACTGGATGTCCAGCTCATCACTGCGGACGAAGCAAAACAAAAATGGCCGCTGCTCGATACCAAAGATATTCGCGGCGCCATGTGGCTGCCGGCGGATGGTCGCGTGCATGCCCGGCAAGCTGCGCTCGCCATCGCCAAAGGCGCGGAACAACGCGGCGCGACCATCGTGACCGCAGAGCGTGTCACCGGCATTCTGCGCAAAGACGGCCGTGCGGTCGGCGTTGCCACCACGCAGGGCGAAATTGCCGCCGAGCAAGTTGTCCTTTGTGCCGGGATGTGGTCGCGGCAACTCGCACTGCAATGCGGCGCCAACGTGCCGGTGTATCCGGTCGAGCATCCATACTTCGTCTCAAAATCAGTCGCGGGTACGAGTGCCGATCTGGCCTGCGTGCGCGATCCGGATGCGGCAATTTATTTCCGCACCGACGACAGCGGGCAGATTGTCCTCGGCACGTTCCCGAAGAGAAGCAAGCCATGTTTGGTTGATCCCATCCCGGCCGACTTCGCCAGCCAACCATTGCCGGAAGATCGGAGCTACGTTGCCGATGCGATCAAAGCGGCGCAGCACCGCATCCCGGCGCTCGGGCAGGACTCCTTTGAGAAAATGATCAACGGCCCGGCGACCTTCACGCCCGATACGAACTTCATCCTCGGCGAAACACCCGAGGTGGATAAACTTTTCGTGGCAGCAGGATTCAACGGCCACAGCCTTGCTTACGCCGGTGGTGCGGGTGACGTGCTGGCGCAATGGATTCTGGCGGGCGAACAACCCTACGATTTGTGGGGTGTGGACATTCGCCGCTTCTCGCCGTTCCAAAACAATCGCGATTTCCTGCGCCAACGCGTAACGGAGACGCCCGGTTTGCAGTATCGGATGGCCTGGCCGAATTACGAATTGGAAAGCGCCCGCAGCACGCGCAAAAGCCCGCTGTACGATCGGCTCGTCGCACTCGGTGCTTTCCACGGCAGCAAGATGGCGATCGAGCGCCCGGTTTGGTTCGCCCGCAACGGCGTCAAACCGGCGATGGACTACTCCTTCGGCCGCCAGAATTGGTGGGATTGCGTTGCCACCGAACATCGCGCCGCGCGCGAAAATGTCGCGATGTGGGATCAATCTTCGTTCAGCAAATTCATCCTCAAAGGATGCGATGCCGCGCGGGTGCTCGACCGCCTTTCGCCAGGTTATGCGGACATGCCCGTCGGAAAATTCCTCTACAGCGGGATGTTGAATGTGCGCGGCGGCTACGAGTCCGACCTCTGTTTCGCGCGGATTGCGGATGACCAATTCTACATCGTCACCGGTTCCGGGCAGCCGACGCGGGATTTTTATTGGATTCACAAACACATCCTGCCCGGGGAAAACGCCGTGCTCACCGATGTGACACACGCCTACGGGGTGATCGGCGTCATGGGACCGAATTCCCGCAAGCTGCTCAACGAATTGACCGACGCCGATCTTTCGCTCAAAGCTTTTCCGTTCAGTTCCGCCCAATGGCACAGTCTGGCCAACGCCAACGTCCTCATGATTCGGATCACGTATGTCGGCGAACTCGGCTGGGAACTGCACGCGCGCATGGATCAGATTCAAGGCGTGTTCGACGCCATTCAATCGGTCGCCAGGAAGTACGACCTGACCCACGCGGGCTTCTACGCCATCAACTCGTTGCGCATGGAAAAAGCCTACCGCGCCTGGGGCGCGGAGATTTCTCCGGGCGACACGCCTTACGAAGCGGGACTGGGTTTTATGGTGAAACTCGACAAGGCAACCAACTTCATTGGCAAGGAAGCGCTGCTCAAACAAAAGGCAACCGGTGTCAAACGCCGCCTCGCATCCTTTGTGGTGGAAGACCCCGACGCGATGCTGTGGGGCGGTGAACGGATTTTCCGCGATGGCAAACTCATGGGCACGACCACCTCCGGCTATTACGGCTTCACCCTGGGCCGCGCCATCGCGTTCGGTTACGTGAAGCACGACGAGGTTATCACACCCGAGGTTGTCCTCGGCGGCAAATACACCATAGACTTTGCGGGTAAACAGTATCCCGCCAAAGCCATGCTTCAGCCCCCGTTCGATCCGAAGAACGAAAAAATCATGGTTTGAGCAAACCGTGGGGCGGCAAAATCAAGATGTGGCTTTCGTTGTGGCCGGAAGGCGATTCCATTGCGGCATTAGCAGCAGCCCCGCCACCGCCAAGGCCACGCCCAGCCATAGGAAGATTGGGTTCCAGATGTCGTGTCCCTGACCGACAAGTTTGTCCGCCCAACCGGGTAGAGTGACGCCGAAGACCTGGCCGATGGAACCACAACCGTTGACGAGGCCAGTGGCCGTGGAAGCGCCTTTCTTCGTTCCGAAATCAATCGTCGCTGCGCCGCTGACAAGTGAGTCGGGAATGAAGATGAGAAACCCGATGACAAACATCCCGGCACCGATGGCCAGGCGAGAATGGGGAAGAAAACGGAAGGTAACCATCGCCAGCGCCGTGCAGAACAAGGCAATCACACAGACGGGCATACGCTTGGACTTGAACAGGCGGTCGGAAATAATTCCACCCGCCAGGGTGCCGACCGGTCCGGCCAGATCGAACATGCTCCCAAGAAATCCCGAACCTGCGGTGCCCGTGCCGAGCAGTTCGTTGATATACACCGGCGACCAGGTGAGAATGAGATACCGCGTCGGCTTGATCAGAAAATAGACGGCGGCCAAAAGCCACACCATCGGGTTGCGCAATACTTCGCCCACGACTTTCCATGAGCCTTCCAATCCTTCTGCCGGCGTATCGCGTGCATCAAGCACGGTTTCCGGTTCGACGTGATATTGTTCGATGGGGGGCAAGCCCACGTCCTCCGGCCGGTTGCGCTGGAACAACAGAAAGAGCACCCAGATGATCAACAAGCCGCCCGCCGGCACGAAGAAAGCGAAGCGCCAGCCAAACTTCTGCGCGGCGACGCCCGCCAGCGTGGTCGCGATGAAGCCGCCAAACGCATAGCTCGTACACCAGAATCCCATGATCGTACCGCGTTCGCGTTGCGAGAAAAATTCGCCGACGTTCTTGGCCAGCGGCGCCCAACCGCTGGCCTGGCACAAGCCCTGGATGCCAAAGAGCACCCCCATCAGCAACACGCTGTTGGCAAAACCCATCGCTAGCGCGGTCGTAACGGACGCAAGCATTCCTATCAGAATAATTCGCCGCGTGCCAAATTTGTCTCCTAGGGAACCGCACAAGAACTGGCCCAACGCGTACGCGACCGAGTTCGCGCCATCAATCCAAGCCATGTCGCCCTTGGTCAACCCCATCACGTCCGTCTTTTTTAATTCGTTCTTCGCGACCGAAAAACTTTTGCGCGTGAGGTAGAAGCCCGCATACGCCAGCCAGGTGATCCCAAAAATTTGCCAGCGCCAGCGTTCATAGGTTTTATTGCGCATGGCGGCTGACGGCGGAGGGTTATCGGATCGGCTGGAAAGTATCCTATGCGTCTGGACTCATGGCCATTCGCCCAACGCGATCCCTCGAACGGCCTCGGGTTTCAAACGCCATAGTAGGTTTCATAAACGGCTTTGGCCTGCCGGGAAGCATCTGCCCACGTCCAACTGGTTTCCGTGAACCGGTCGGGGCTGAGGCTCTTCACGTAATCGGAAGGATTGCGGTCACGGAGCGACTGAACCAGCAGGCTGCCAATACCGGCGGAACCGGAAATGCCGTGGGCGTTGCAACCGCCGGCCATGACAAAACCTTTCACCCGGGAGCTTTCGCCGATGATAAACCGCCCGTCCGGAGTGAACGTCGGCCAGCCTTTGCCCACCGTCTTGACCCCGGCGCTTTTTGCGGTCGGGAAAAACGGCAGGATTTTTTCCGTGAAACTATCAAGCACAGGCCAGTCAGGTTTGATATCAGGGGGCGTGGTGGAAAGTCCGTACTCGCGCGGATCCGTATGCAGGGAATTGGGTTCCCAACCGCCCAGCAACAGGCCCTGGTCGCGCACCCGGCCGTAGAGCGTCAGTTCTGGAATCCGGAAACACGGCAGATCCGGCGTCAGGCCGTCCATCGGCACCGTGATGTAATACTCGTGCCGCACCGGTACGATGGGCAGATCAAGACCGACGAGTTTGGCGATGTGATGGGCATGGGCACCGGCGGCGTTGATCACCAACTCGCACGCGACGGTACCGCGATCTGTTTTCACCGCAGTCACACGTCCGTCCTGGCAGATGATGCCTTCAACTGCGACCGACGTCGCGAATCGGACGCCGAGCTTGCTGCTGCGATGCTGATACGCTTTCACGACGCATCGCGGAGTCATATAACCATCGGAAGCGCACCACAAGATTGCCTTGGTTTGAGTGAAATCCATCAATGGCCAGCGGCGGCTGGCTTCCGTCTGATCAATCAAGGCCGTTTCCAATCCGGCTTCGTCGGCGATTTTTTTGAGGTGGTGGAATTCCTGGGCGCGCTTCTCACTGAGCGCGACGCGCACGGAGCCGACCTCGTGCCAATCGGGTTTCACGTCGGGATCACGTTGCAGTTCGCGAAAAATTGCCACCGAGCGCATCGCCAGTTTGACCCGTTCGACCGAATCGCGCGGCTGACCGCACAAACCCGCGCCTTGTGAGGTCGTGACTTCGCCAACGTCGTTCGCCCGCTCAAGCAGGAGAATATCGGCGAAGCCGGCCTCGGCGAGTGCGTGCGCGACGCCACATCCAACCGCGCCGCCACCTACAATCACGATCCGCGCTTGTGCCGGTAAGTTTGCATTCATGCGAGGCCCATGATTTGGTCAGGAATGGTTGTGAGTCAACCCTAGGAAGAATGAGAAATTCGCGCTTCTCGAAGCACAAATCCAACGGCATCGCCAGGCCGGAACATGGATGAACTCGTGCTGCAGGCGGAACAAACGTTGCGGATCGCACTGCGCGACGTAATGGAGGTTACAAAGCACCGTCACCAGCGGCGCACTCGATAAAAGCGCTGAGTGCCGGCGGCCGCAGAATCGGTCAACGTGAGCGTCCCACCGGTGCCGGCCACCAGAGGCAGCCCGATCCAATTGCTGTCTGACAGGTTGGCCTTGTATTCCAACCGGTAAACCCTTCCACTCCTTGTCGGCACCGTAAGGTTGAAACCATTGGTAATCCAAGTCGGATTCGCTACCAGGACCGGAGAATCAAATGGCGTGCCTCCCACCAAGGCCAAGTTATAGAACGACCCGCTGGCAATGGTTGTCACATGGTGGAGACCGGTTGGAATCGCCGTCTCGCCGGTAGAAGAATAGCCCCAAGCAATGACCAATCCGTCGTCCCTGAGGGCCAGGCAATGACCGTAGCCAGCTCCGATGGCCACGATGTTCGTCGCCTCCATTGGAATAGTCCCCAAACCGTAGCTGTTGGTTGCTCCCCACACCGTCACATTACCGTCCGACTTGAGCGCGATGCAATGAATGGAACCAGCCGCAATGGCGACAACGTTGGATAAATCGCCCGGCACGTTGGTCTGGCCGTTGCCATTTTGTCCCCAGGCGACCACTCCACCATTGGCAGTTAAGGCCAAGCTGGTGTAATCACCGGCCTCGACCGCCACCACATTCATCAATCCCGGCGGCACGTTCGTCTGACCCGAGTCGTTCTGCCCCCAAGCGACAACCGTTCCATCAGGCTTGAGAGCAAGGTTGTGATAACCTCCCGCAGCAACCGCGACGACATTCGTCAGTTCGGGCGGGATGTTCGTTTGGCCGCGATTGTTGTATCCCCATGCGGCGATGGTCCCGTCCGACCGAAGCGCCAAACTCCCCCAGCTTCCCGCGCTGACGGCGACGGCGTTGGTCAAATCTGAGGGCACGTTTGTCCTGATGCTGTCGTAACGCCATGCAACCACGGTTCCATCGTTCTTGAGCGCCAAACTATGAATTTGACCCGCGGCCATGGCGACCACATTGGTCAAATCTGGCGGAACATTGGTTTCTCCATAACTACTGGAACCCCACGCCGCGACCGGTACGACCGTCAACCTGGCAAAATTTGTGACGACGGCGTCGGCGGTGCTCGCGATAACCGTGTACGAGCCGGCTTGCTCGTACAGCACATTCGTCAATGACAACGTGCTATCAGTGGCGCCGGGCAGGTCTGTGCCGTTGAATTGCCATTGGTAAGCCAAGGGCGGGCTGGCCTGCGCCGCAATGCTGAGTGCCATGGTGGCGCCGCGAAAGGTCACCTGATCCTGCGGCGGTTGGGTCACCAAGATCGGCCAGACCGACACCAAGGCGTCCGCACTGACCACCCCGCCGAAACCGTTGCTGACAAGAACCGAATAGGCCCCGGCGTCGGTCGGTTGAATGTTGGTGAGCGTGAGGGAACTGTTCGTGCCCCAGGCGATGTTCGTGCCGTTGAATGCCCACTGATAAGTCGGCGAGGGGCCGAGGACGCCCACCTTGAGCGTCGGGCTGGCGCCAACGTAAGTCGCCTGGCTCGCCAGCTGGTTGGTAATGATGATGGGCACAATCACCAAATCCATTTCGGAATTCGTCACCACGCCGACGGCATTACTGGCCACGAGCGAGTAGAATCCAGCCGCCGCCGGCAAAGCATTCGTGACGACGAGCACGGCGTTCGTTGCGCCGGGCAGATTCGTGCCTTGAAAGCTCCATTGGTAAGTCAGTGGCAGCGCCCCCACGGCTCGGAGTCGGAGGTAAGCCGTTTGGGTGGCAGCCACTGTGCGTCGCACGGCAGGCAGCGGGAAAATGGGTGGGCCAACGGCCTGCACCCCCATGTAAGTCTGCCCACTGCCACCGATGGCCATGATATTCGTCGCGGTGGCCGGCGCTCCCGTGGCAAACACTTTGCCGTTGCGGTTAAGCGCCATGCCTCCGCCAGAGAAGCCACCCTTCCCCGCTACCTCAACAATGTTGGTTAAAGTGGTTTGGCCGGGAATTGCTGGATCAGAACCCCATGTCAGCAGCTTGCCGTCCCCCCGCAACGCAATGTTCCCATACCACGTGGTCGCAATGGCGACAATGTTGGTGGCGCTGGCGGGCACGGTCGTTGCCCCATTATCTTTGCGACCCCAGGCAAAAACTCTCCCATCGGAACGTAAAGCGAGGCTGTGAAACGAACCAGCCGCGACGCTGACGATGTTCAGAACTCCGGACGGTATATTCGTTGTGTCCGAGAGCCCCCAATCCACCACCGTACCGTCGGCGCGCAAAGCCAATGCGTGTTGGGCGCCAGGCCCTAAGCCCACAGTCACCACATTGGTCACCTCGGGCGGTACTGCAGTCGAGCTGTTACCCGCAATTCTGCCCCACAATGCAACCGTGCCATCGCTCCGTACCGCCAGGGCATGACTGGTGCCAGCGGTAATGCTGACAATATTCGTAGCGTCTGGCGGCGGCACATTGGATCCGCCGGAGCCCAAAGTTCCCCACGTCTGGACCGTCCGGTCCGCGAGCAGAGCAATGCCGTAGGAATCACCGCCTGTCACGGCAATGGCGTTGGTGGTCAGGCTGGGCACATTGGTCAAAAAATTGGCGGGCCACGCGATGATGTTCGTGTCCGCCGCCGTTGCGGTGAACGAGCCGAGAAGAGATAGCAAGAGTGACAAGACCGTCGCGCCGAGGCGACCGATTGGAAGAGATGCCTTCATGAATTACCCAGTTGATTGCGACCGCCGCAGTCTATGCCTGTCGAGCCAATGCTTCAACCACATTTCCCATAGGTGGGCAAGCTATCGTCGCACACTTCGGCCATGGCCGCGTCTCTGCAAAAGCAGCTCGGACGATTCCTGCGCAAGAAGCGTGGGGATCTGACGTTGCCCGCGTACGCTCGCAAGGTCGGCATTTCATCGTCTTCGCTGCATCGGATGGAAATGGGCGAGCAAAACGTCACCCTCAAAACTTTGGAGCAACTGCTGAAACGTCTCAACTGCCGGGTCGGAGATGTATTTGACGATCTGGCGGTGCAATCGAAGGCTGATTGAAACGCACGGTTTCCAAATCTTGAGAGCAGAGATTTGTTTGTTGCAGCCGCCTGGTACGAAACCTTTTCCGGCTTGGAGCGCATTCCGCGGTCCCGTCCGCAACTGCCAATTGACCCAAGCCCGTCGAGCAGCCTTTTTCAACGACGGGCACGCTTCGTTGCCGCACGATCGGAGACAGCGACGTCAGCGTAATTGAAATAGCCAATGAACATCTCGTCGGCGGTTTGCTCGCCGAAGCGGACGGTGGCCTTGGGATCGGGATTGGCCGGATTGCGGGCCGAGTTGTCAAAAGTTCCAGCGCACACCAACCGGGTGCCGGCGGGCATCCGCTGGGGCGTCCTCAGCCGGTAAAGCGTCTGCCAGTTGAAATCGTAGTTCGGCACGTTCAGGAGCACCTCGCTGCGCCCGTCCGGGTACTTCGCGGTGTAGGTGAAGCTTCCCCCGCGCAGGTGCATGTGCGGACTGAACTCGTAAAGCCACGCGTCGCGCTCGAATTGAAACTCAGCCCGGACTGGGTGCGCACGCGCGCCCGGCGGGATTTCGAACTCTTGTGTGGTCGCCGCACCGGTGATCAGTTCTGTGGCCGGCTTTTCCGTTGCGAGATACAGGCCCATCTCGGTGCGATCGGTTTCCTCCTTGCCCGTGGTGGTGTAGTGCATCTGGAAAACAAACTCGGCGCCCTTGGGTAGAAACTTGGCGGTGCCGGCCGGGAACATCACCGGCTCGGTGCCGGGAACAAAACCAGCAAAGAAGCCGGCTGTTCCCTGCTCTTGCTTGGGTTCCAAATGCTTCACCGCGTCCGGATAATTGATGAACACCAGGCAATGGTGGACGACCTTGGCGTTGCCGGCGCGGATGACGACACCCCGCACCCAGGCATCTTCCGGCAGCGAGGCTTTCACGGTGTAAAGCTGATACGGCACCAGCCCGGTCGCGGGAATCTTCGCCGCTTCCGGCATGGCGATGATGGCGTCGGGCCGGCCCAGCGGCCACTCTGGAGCCGGACCGGGTTGCGCGGCGGGTAGCGGATCAATGCCGTCGCCGCGCGGCGCGCCCTGTTCAATCCAGGCCAGCAGCGTGCGCTTTTGTTCGGGCGTCAACGAGCGATCGTTGCTGAAGGCGGAGTGCTGCGGGTCCGCGTGCCACGGCGGCATGCGATCTTCGAGCAGCACTTCCCGGATCGTTGCCGAGTGTCCGCGCACTTTGTCGTAGTTGCTGAACGCGAACGGCGCCACGTTGCCGCGGCTATGGCAGTTCACGCAGTGCGATGCGATCAATGGCGCAACGGCGCGGGGGTAATCCACCGGCGGACTGGATTTCGCCAGCGCATCCGCAAATGTGACCGCGCAGCCTTTGAATTCCGTACGGGCTTGCGGCACCGGCTTGCCCTCGAGAAAAGCCGCGAGCGCTTCGGCCAGAAATCGCCGGTTGGCAGCCGGTTTTTGCTGGCCGTACGCGAGCCGGTCATCCAGCGCCCCGCGATAAATGATCCGCCACGTCGCCGTGTCAATGGCGATGGCTTCCGCGGTGCGGGTGATGGACAAAGCGCGGGCCACTCCTTGGGCGGGATCGAGCAGGATGGGAAAATCGATGCCGAACTCGCGCGCCTCCTCGGCGACTTCGGCCCGCTGGTCCTCCGCGTTAACTTCCAGCAAGGCGAAGACCACCCCGTGCGGGCTGAATTGTTCGCGAAGCCGTTTCAACTCCGGCACAGAAAGGCGAACGATCGGACAGCCGTTGCCCGCCACGAACAGCACGACGACGCGATGCTCTTTTTGCCGGTAGAGCTCGTGAGACACACCAGTGTGATCCAGCAGTCGGAAATTGGGGACCGCGTCCGTTTCTGGGATGACAACCGGGCTTGCCGGCGGCGCTGCAGCGAGCGTCCGCGTGAGCAACTGCCAGAGGCCAAATATAACAAGCCAATGTTTCATCATGATCGATTACCCCATCTATAACGCCAGCCACCGAACCGTGGTTACAAGCCAAGGAGAAACTTGCCACCGCGCCCCCGCAAAGGAATGATGCCCGCATGTAACCTTCGGGGCCGACCCGGCGTTACATAGGATGTTGCAATGTCACCTCCACTCAATTGCGCATGACGGCCACCGACGGCGACCTGCTGCGGCAGGTGGAACGCGCACGTCTGGGCGATCCGGAAGCGTCCCGGTCGCTCGTGGAGGCGCTGCATCCGCAGGTGATCCGGATCGTGCGCAGCCATCTCCCTGTCCGCGCAGCGGAGGAAGATCTGGCCCAGGAAATCTTCGTGAAACTCTTCACGCGGCTCGACCAATATCAGGCACGCAGCAGTGTGCCCTTCGAACACTGGGTGTCGCGTTTGGCGGTACGCACCTGCCTCGATGCGTTGCGGGCGGAACGGCGCCGACCCGAATTGCGCTGGAGCGACCTGCCGGAGGAGCAGTCCGCCTGGCTGGAGTTCATGCTCGTGGACGAAGCCGCGCGGCCCGACACGGCGCCGGCCTCCGCGCGCGAGTTATTGGAAAAACTCCTTTCGCAATTGCCGCCGGACGACCGGCTCGTCATCAGCCTGATGGATTTGGAGGAGCAGTCCGTGAAAGAAATCGCGGCGCTCACCGGCTGGAACATTCCGTTGATCAAGGTGCGCGCCTTCCGGGCCCGCCGGAAGCTACGGAAGCTGGCCGAAACCTTCAAGAAAGAGAATCCCCATGAACGACTTTGACACGAAATGGCAGGCTTGCGCAGCGCGTGCACGGCAGGCAACCCACCGCGACGAGCAGCTACCGTTTGGATTCGCCACCCGCGTGGTGGCGCAGGCAACGCGGCCCGGAGCGGCGCCGCTAGAATTCGCCTGGGATCGGTTGCTGGCCCGGTTGCTGGCGGGCGCGGTGGCCGTCCTGCTGGTGTGCGCGGCAGCGGAGTTGCCACATTTGCGGGATGCGCAACCGCTGAAGCCGGGGATTGAAAATGCGGTGGCGCAACTGGTCTGGTCGCTATGAACCCGCTCCGCTCCCGGAAAACCGCCCTGTGTCTCATCGGGATCATTGTGGCGACCGCCTTGTCGGGCGGGTTGCTCGGTCACCTCATCGCGCGGCGGCAACTCGACGCCCGCAACAATCCGGAGAACTGGAACGAGCATGTCTCCCGCGAATTCGACCGGCTGGTCAAGCCCACCCCTGAGCAGGACACCCGCATTCAGGCCCACCTCGCCCGCGCGGTGCGCGAGCTGCAAGCCATCCGGATGGAAACCATCGCCCGCAGCACCAACGTCATCGGCCGGCTCATCATCGAAGTGGAAAAGGAATTGACCCCCGCGCAACAACAGGCCTTCGAGGCGATGAAACCAAAGCCGACGGATATGACTTTGGATTTGCTCAATGTCGAGTCCAAGCCCGGCGGCAAACCGTGACCGAGAGGGGAACGGCGAAGGTCGATTAAGCCCGGACACAAATCTTTTCGATCCCGGCGAACCTGCTTGGACTCATCGCTTGAACGGGCTTCCTCGAAACTTTAGTCGGGTTGTAACCCAAGTTGGCGTCGAGGCGTTATGAATAGTGCAGACGCAACTAAATCAAATAACAAAGACGTCCAAAAAATATAACAAAACCATGAAAAAAATACTGATTGCGGTCACCGTGTTGACCTCCCTCCAACTCGCCTCCGCCCAGGAAAAACTTTCCCGGGACGAAGCGCTCCCCTATGGCAAAGCCGTCAGCGCCGACGCCAAACAACTGAACGGCACGCCCATCGCCACCGACGTGGACGCGCAACAGCCCGTGGTGATGAAGGACGGGGAATACGGCTCCATGGTGCTGCCCCAGAAAAATCTGAAGGCGGAGACCATTGCCAAAGCCGGGGAAACGGCGGTGCCCATCGGCCAGTTGTGGCTGCAGAAGCTGACCCCGATGAGCGATGGCGAAGCGATCGCCAAGGATCGGCTCCGCCTGGTCACCGTGCGGGCGGAAGGGGAAGAGGTCACCGCGCCGCAATGCGCGTTGGCGGTCCGGAAAATCGCCGGCGGGAAGCTCGAATTGCTCGTTTACGGCAAGAGCAAGGAGCCGGTGCTGATTGTTGCGCTCAAGCCGCTGGAAGCCGTCCAGTCCATGCCCCTCGACCTCGCCGCCGAGCGGGAAGGTGATGCCGGCAAATTGACGGTCAAGATTCTGGGTAAATATCAGGCCACGCTGTCGGTCACGGAACTGGACATCTTAGCCGAATCCATGCAGTAGGAATCGGAGTTTTCATGCGGAAGCAGGTGTGAGGAGGGGATGGTTTTCTACTGCATTGCAGTTGGGATAAGGACTCAAAATCTTTTCCCACAACCGCCGCCACCACGCCCGTTCGCGT
>JANYBF010000628.1 GCA_025360895.1 Verrucomicrobiota bacterium | reverse complement strand
ACTCGCCGCCCCGGTCGTGACGGGCTGCGGGTAATGCGCGGGATGGTGGCGGGGGACGGTAGGAATTCCGGGCGTGAAAATGCGAACGGGATATGGCATATCTAAGCGATGCCGATCTACGAGTTTGCGTGTCCCAAGTGCCGCCGGATTTACAGCTTCCTCTCGAAGCGGGTAAACCCCGACCACTTGCCCGTCTGTCCCAAGTGCGGAAACAAGAAATTGTCCAAGCAACTCAGCCGTTTCGCCATGACCCGCGGATTGCCGGAAGCGTCCACCACCGTAGCGGGCGAGGAGGGCCGTCCGCCCATGCCGGACATGGACGATCCACGCATCGAGCGCGCAATGATGGCGATGGAGCGCGACATGGCGGGCATGGACGAAAATAACCCCCGGCACATGGCGCACATGATGAAGAAAATGAAAGACCTCATGCCGCCCGGTTCCATGCCCAAGGAGCTTGAAGTCGCCATCAAACGCCTCGAAGCCGGCGAGGACCCGGAGAAGATTGAAGCCGACATGGGCGACGTGTTGGGCGATTTCATGGGCGGCTCGGAAGGCGGCCCCGGCGGCGGTGACTACACACAGGATGGCGGGCTGTATGACTATTGAACAGCAGAACGAACATCCAACCCCGAACCTCTAAGGTGAGGTGATCGGCAGGGGAGTAAGTGTCAGGGGAAATGAGGATTAGGTGGGGCCAATTCTCCTTCCCGATTCCTCTGCCGACCATTCCCCTGCCCTCCACCTCTCGTTGTGGCTCCGCCGCGTTGTCGTGCCATCTTCCCAACCTCCAACCGCCGAGCGCGCGACTGGCAGGGGCGGCCGATTGGCTTCGGTCTTAATCTTGATCGCTTCAGGCGTGCTCTCCGCTTGAGTTCGGATGGGGAGGATTAAGAAGCTGAGGACAGGGAGCGCACTTCAGTCTTTTGCCTTTTGCGGGGGGCGAACCCAGCGAAAGGTGGGTTTGGTTACATGAAAATTTGACCGGTGATCCGGAAGGTTTTGCGTGTAGATCGCATAGTCGTGCGGGCGGCAGCGGTAATGGCCGGCTCGCCAGCGGCGGAGTCGGAAATGAAGCAACGCCAAGGGGGCCAGCCAACGGGCCCAGACCGGCGCCGTGCCGTGAAACGCCCGGCGTTCGCGCGCAGCGTTCGCGCCGAGATTCATGTTCGCTCCGGTCTCGGTGAATACGCTCAAGAATTCTGAAAGCACGGCAGTCTTGACGCCGGCCTGGATCAGGCGCAACGCCCAGTCTTGATCGCCGGCATCGCGAAAATCGGCTTGGAACCAAAGTTGGTGCGATTCCAGCACCCGGCGGCGGATGAAGGTGGCGGCCGTAAGAAAGGCGAGATTGCTGGCCGTCCAGGTGTGGATCAATTGCGGCGTGAGGGCCCGGCGTTCGCAGAGATAGCCGCCCGCCGCGTCCACCACCAGGCAGTCGCCGAAAAGGATGTCCACCTCGGGATGCTGTTGGAAAAAGTGGCGCACCTGCGTCAGCGCACCCGGCAGATACTGCTCGTCGCAATTGAGATAAGCTAAAATCCCCGCGCGGGCCCGCCGGTAGCCACGATTGACGGCGTCATACATACCGCGATCGGTTTCCACAAAAGCCCGGACCCGCGGGTCCGATGGAAGCCAGGCGAGCGTGCCATCATCCGAACCGGCATCCTGCACGATGTGTTCGTGCCGGACGCTCTGATCCGCCACCGAGGCCAGGCAAAGTGGCAACCAACGGCCCGACCGAAAGCTGGGGGTCACGACCGAGATTTCCGGGGTATCAGTCATTCATGAAGGGGTGGTTGTGTTGTTCGAGCCGGGGCGAAGTGTAGCGGGCGGTCGGTTACGCGGCAATGGGAAGCCGTTGGGCGGCGGGCGATGGCGAGCCAACAACTCAGGCGCGAACTACTTTGGGGAGGCGGAACGGCAGGTACGCGGGGTTGGGCGCCGGGGCTTTAGCCAGTGCTGGCCGGCGCATGCCGCCATTGACGGAGATGCTTAGGCCGATCAGTCCCGTGAAGACCACAAGTTCGGTATGGAACGATCCGAAGACGGCCATAAAATAAATGATGCGCACGGTAAAGTAGGCTAGCAGAAATGTATTGAGGCGGTGGTAATCCGCCTCGCCATGGCGATAGTTGTAGTACAACACTCGAAGGCTGGCGGCCAGAAACCATACAAATCCAATCACGCCGAAAATGCCCAACGGGATGATGACTGAGAGCGGGCCGTTATGAAAATCGCTGGCCAACGTAGCGGCGTCCCCGCTATCACTCCCTTGGTGCAGCGAGAAATCCGTTGCGCGTTCCAGCTCAATGACGTTAATCGAGTAGCCTTTACCCACCAGCAGGTATTGCGGAATGGTCGGCACCACCGCGCGCCAGATCCGTAAGCGCCATTCCGAGGTGGCCTCGGCATCCAAGCGGGCGATCGGGTTGACTTCGATGGGGAGAAAACTTAGTGACCGCTGAACCATCAAGGGCAATTTTTCCACCAAGGGCAGGCCGACGACCACAAGCACAAACCCCAGCATCACCATCGCCGGCATCAATTTTGATCGAAACAGGCCTTCGAGGTAGAATAGAACAAGCAGCGTTAACCCTAGAATAATGGCAATCGATCGGTAACCACCCATTAGACTTACGAAGACGACCACGAGAAACGTCAGCAGTCGCCACGGTTGATTGATTGCCAAGCCACCACGGAAACGCATCGGAAGATATCGCCAAGGCTCCCTGAATTCCAACACGCCCCGCAGGCCATGGCGGGCCAGCGTGAAACAGAGCGCCCCCAAGGCCGCCATGGTGATGCCGAACAAGCGGACGAAATCTCCCTGCGTGGCTTCCCATGTGAGCGTTTCGGGGCTTTCCGTCGGGAAGAGGGCGAATATGAAATGCAGGCTGGACGGAATCCAGCGCCCCAGATTGTCCATCACCATCGTCAGCGTGCCCAAAAAATAGAGCGCCACATAAATGAGTCCACGGCCCGGCGGGACCCGCTGGCTGGTCAGGGCGAAGTAGCCCGCGATCGCCCCCAACAACGTGATGTAGCGCCGGCCCCCGTAGGTATCACCCCCCAGCGCGTGAAGCCCGATGCCCCCCGTGAGCTTCGCGGTGACGATAATCACTACCGCAAGGAGCAATAGCGGCCGCATCACGGATGGAACGGTGGCAAAAGTGACGTTGCGCTTCAGGATGTGTTGCAACACGGTCAGCCCCAGGCTCAGGGCCGCCATGAAAGTCCACAGGTAGGGACTCCCGGGAATAAAAAAAAGAACCGCGCTCATGTTCCAACTGACAATGAGCAGGACATGGTGCCAACGGAGCAGCAGCGGAATCAACGGCAGAAACAGCACCGCGCTGACAAAACCTAAGCTGACCCGATCCATAGGATTGGCCAGCAAATAGCCCAGATAGATGGCCAGCGGAATACACAATCCGTAGATGAACAACGAACGTATAATGCTGATGCGATTGGTCATGGGTCACGGTTCCGGTCGGCTCGCTATTCTTTGGCCTTTGCCTCGCAGTCATTGTCATTCGCCAGCGTTTAGTTGCCCGGCCTGGTTCGACCGTCGGCCAGTGACGTTTAGCGCCACACTCAACCCCAAGATGCCCGCAAAGTGATAAAGGTCGCCATGCAACGTGCCAAAGACGAAACAGAAGAACAGGATGCGTGCCAGAAACAGGGCAAGGAGAAACGCGTTGATTCGCCGCAGTTCCGGCGCACTTTCCCGGAAATTTGTGTATAGAAAACGCGCTCCGGCAACCAGAAGCCATGCAAAAGCCCCCAAGCCCCAAATACCGAAAGGGATAAGTACAGAAAGGGGGCCACTATGATAATCGCCCGCCAAGGCAGCGCCCTCCCATTGGGCGGCAAGACCGCGGAAGACTGACTCGTGGCTCATGTAAAGAGCATCACCTGAGAGGCTGTACCCCTTGCCTTTGAAAAAGTATTGTGGCACCTGAGGTAGTGTCGCCTTCCATATCTCCAATCGCCATTCCGTTGAGTCTTGGGCCGAGATACGGGTGAGCGGATCAATCTCTAACGGCAAAAAACTCAGAGACCTTTGAATCGTCAGCGGTAGTTTGTCCGCAAATCCCACCAGCAGCACTCCACCCAAAGTCGTGGCCATCACCAGGATTAGGAAAATCCGCGTCCCCCAGAGTTTCTCCAGCCAGAACAGGATCAGAAAGGTCATGGCCATCAGCAGTACGGCGGAACGAAACCCCCCGAGGGTGCCAAATATGACGGCGGCGATCAGGATTGCCATGCGCCATGGTCGGTTGAAATTAAAAATCCCCGTCACCCCGTGACGCGCCAGCACCCAGCTGAAAATAGCCATGGCCATTATCATAATCCCACTCGCGCGGGTCAGCCCGAGATCAAATGAATTGTCAACCCCCAGAGCGTTGAAATCAGATTCGGGTGGAAAAAGCATAAACAAGAAACTGGCGCCCGGCCCGGCGGCCTGAACCAGCCGACCAAAGATTGCCGTCACCCCGGGCAGAAAAAACAAGGCCGCAACCAGCGAAACGCGATGTTTGGGAATGGCTTGGCTGGACAAGGCAAAATATCCTGCCGCCGCTGCCGCCAGATAGAAATATCCCTTTCCTCCCATGCTTTGCGACCCCAACACTCGCAACCCGATGCCCCCGGTCGCCATTGCCGTTACCGTGATCACCAGCATCAAGGTCAACAACGGCACGGTGATGGCTGGCACCTGGGCAAATCGGAACTCCGGATTTACCGATCGGTTGAGCACGGCGAAACCCAAGCCTAACAGCGACATTAAGGCCCACAATTGCGGGCTGCCTGGCAAAAATGCCAGAGAGACGGACATGTTCCAACTGAAGATCAACAACGGGTGATAAAAACGCAGCAAGACCGGCACGATCAATCCCGCGATGATCATCAAGAGGACGGTCAAGCTGGTGGACTCTAACGGCTCCGCCAGCACGTAGCCCATGAGGACCGCCAACGGCAGGCATAATCCGAAGATCAGGTGATTCCTTGTGACGGCGAATGTGCTGGCCATTGTCGCAGATTAAAACCGGTGCGCCCCTCTGGTGCAATCCGATTCTTTATGGCTGCGCTGGCCAGTGGGACTCCTCAATTGCATGCGTCAGTTTCCGGGCGCGTGTGGGTATGAACGCGGCGATCTGGCGGTCCGGCAGTTGGCCGGAAACAATCGCGTGAAGCTGGGTGGTGGGGAGCGGTTGAGCGTCACGCTTGGATTCAAATAAGGGCAAGGGGTTGCACTCGTAACCAGCCGGTGTGCGAAGCGCGATCCCCCACGGCCCAACCGCCACCGCCGTTAGCCCACGAATTTTTTCGCCGTGATGGTCGAATTATGGCCACCGAAGCCGAACGAATTGTTCACAATGGCGTTCACCGGCATTTCGCGCCCCGTGTTCGGTACGTAGTCGAGGTCACACTCCGGGTCGGGATATTGATAGTTGATCGTGGGCGGGATGATGCCGTGCTTGATGGCGAGGGCGCAGGCGGTCATTTCGACTGCCCCCGCCGCCCCGAGCATGTGGCCGGTTGCACCCTTGGTGGAGCTGACGGCCATCTTGCGCGCGTAGTCGCCGAACACCGTCTTGATGGCCATGGTTTCACAGGCATCGCCCTGCGGCGTGGAGGTGCCATGGGCGTTGATGTAGGAAATGTCCGTCGGGTTCAGACCCCCGGTCCGCAGCGCCACTTTCATGCAGCGGGCCGCGCCTTCGCCGTCCGGCGCGGGGGCGGTGAGATGATGCGCGTCGGCGGTGTTCCCGTAGCCGACGATTTCACAATAAATTTTTGCGCCGCGCTTCTTGGCGTGCTCGAGTTCTTCCAAGGCCAGCACGCCTGCACCTTCGCCCATCACGAAACCGTCGCGCTCCTTGTCGAACGGCCGCGAGGAACGCTTGGGATCGTCGTTGCGTGTACTCATGGCCCGCATCGCGCAGAAGCCGCCGATCCCGATGGGCACAATCGCGGCTTCGCAACCACCGGCAAACATCATTACCGCTTCACCCATCTTGATGGTGCGCCAGGCTTCGCCGATGGCGTGATTGGCCGTGGCGCAGGCGGAGCAGGTGGCAAAATTGGGCCCACGCAGATGGTTGTACATCGAGAACAGGCCGCTCGCCATGTTGCCGATGAGCATCGGGATCATAAATGGCGAGAGCCGGCCCGGCCCGCGCTCCAACAAGACTTTGACCTGCGCGGTGGTGGTTTCAAGTCCGCCGATGCCGGAGCCGAGAATGACGCCGATTTCGTCCCGGTTGAGTTTGTCGAGATCCGCGCCGGTATCCTGAAGTGCCTGCCACCCGGCATAGACTCCGAATTGCGAGTAGCGATCCGTCCGGCGAATTTCCTTGGGCGACGGAAACGCGGGTGTCAGATCGAGGCCCTTGACCTCGCCGGCGATCTGGGTTTCAAAGCCGGTGGCGTCAAACGCCGTGATGCGATCAATACCGCATTCGCCGGCGATAAGCCGTTGCCAGAACGTGGCGAGATCATTCCCCAACGGGGTGACCACACCCAGCCCGGTGATGACTACCCTGCGTTCCTGCCAATTGCTCGCCATAAAATCAAGCGGGGCAGCTCAAGCTGCCTCCAGCCGACACTGCCCCGAAATCCGGCCCGGCATCCTTATTTCTGCTGGTCTTCGACGAACTTGATGACGTCGCCGACGCTCTGAAGCTTTTCGGCCTGTTCGTCGGGGATTTCATTGCCGAATTCTTCTTCGAGCGCCATGACCAGCTCGACGGTGTCGAGAGAGTCGGCGCCCAAGTCTTCGATGAATTTGGCTTCCGGGGTGACTTGATCGGGCTTCACGCCGAGCTGCTCGACGATGATGTCCTTCACGCGTTGTTCGATTGATTTTTCAGACATGATTATTCTCCAGTTAAATTGTGCAGCCTGTTTATGCGGCGTGGCGTGGGGCGTCAAGTCCCGATTCAGAATTCTTTTGCCGCTTCCTGCCCCTTGGCATTGACATATCGCCCCCAAATCAATCGGAACGAACTCGCAAACTCCTCTGGTTGTTCGGCTATCCAGCGGGTAATGCGCTCCGGCGTGAACCAATCCCCGCGCTCAATCTCCTCGGGGTGCAACGTGAACGGCCCTTCGCTCGCGTACTGATAAACCCAGACAAACTCCCAACCCGTCTCCGCACACGCTGCGATCCGCAGGATTCGCTCCGGGCAAGCCGTAACCACCAGCCCGATCTCCTCGCGCAACTCACGCACGGCACAAGCACCGTAATCCTCGCCGGCATCCACATGGCCGGACGTTGACGAATCCCACAAGCCCGGCGCCGTGTCCTTCGTCATTGACCGCTTTTGCAGGAAGACCTCGCCGCGCGCGTTGAACACCAGCACATGAATGGCCCGATGCAACAGATCGCGCGCATGGACTTCGCGCCGCGGCGCGCGGCCAATCACCTCGTCGCGTTCGCTGACGATGTCAAAGAATTCTTCGCTCATAGTCTCCATTGTTTGGATTCCAAGTCTTCTTCTTCGGCGCTCATTAAGATTTCCAGCATCCTTTCGTGGCGGTTAAGAAAGTCTTTGGTGATCTGATAATGCTCGGTTTCGGTATATTTTACTTCGGTAATACCGCTCTCGGCAAATTGGTAAATTCTGGCCTGTGGGTATGCGAGCAGAATTGGTGAGTGCGTTGCAATGATCAACTGGGACTGGTGATGGACGAGCCGATGCATCAAAGTCAGAACACTCAGTTGCCTTTGGGGTGAAAGCGCAGCTTCCGGCTCATCAAACAGATAAACGCCGCCACCTTGAAGCCGTTCCTTCATTACTGCGAGAAAAGATTCTCCGTGGGATTGTTGATGAAGCGACTTGCCTCCGTACGCGTGGAATGTTGATCCGAGCTTCTCAAGTTGGCTGGCCACATTGTAGAAACTTTCAGCCCGTAGAAAAAAGCCGTCGGTTGGTGCGCCGAAGCTCCGTTCCAGTCGCAAACAATCGTGGAGCGGCGAATGAGTGTCATGGGTGCCGAATTGCAACTGTTTGTCACCGCCTTCCGCGCTGAAACCCGCTTTGACCGCAATTGCTTCCAGCAGGGTTGACTTGCCCGAACCATTTTCGCCGATGAAGAAGGTCACGGCTGGATGAAATTCCAAGCGATGCAAGTGTCGGATTGAGGGAATCGAAAAAGGATAGGCTTCGAAGTTCATCACCTCATCGCGCATCAGCTTGACCGCTTCAAAATATCGTCGCAGCGCCCGCTTTGGTGGGGTTGCTTTGGGGAAGCTGGGAAATTTCTGTTGCTTGGCCGTTTTTGCCTGTTTCATCTGGCGCCTTCGCTTAGCAGCGTGGTGAGCGCGACAAATTGTTCCAAACTCAACTTCTCCGCGCGCTCCATTGGCGATATGTTCAATTCCGTGAATACCTGTTGCAGTTTCTCCGCCGCCCACTCCGCCTTGAGCAGCTTCAGCATCATCTTCCGCCGTTGTGAAAACGCGCGTTTCACGATTCTCACGAACACGGGGCGGAGCGCATCGGGCAGGAGCGGCTTCTCTCGGCGCACTAGATTCACACACGCCGAGTCCACGTTCGGCGCGGGGAAAAAGCAGTCTGCCGGAATCTTGAACCAGCCGCGCGGCTCGTAATCCAGTTGCACCAACAACGTCAGCACGCCGTAATCTTCGTCGTTGGCCTGAGCCATCAGTCGCTGCGCGACTTCCAATTGCAACGTCACCGTCATCTGTTTCGGGCGCTGCGGCGCGAACGCCAGTTCCACCAAGATCGGCGACGCCACGGAATACGGTAGGTTCGCCACCAGCTTCCAATCACTCCAATCGCGCGGCTCGCGGCGGATGTATGCCAACGCGTCGGCGTGCAGTAGATTGAGTTGAGGAAACCGTTCGCGCAAAACGGCCACCAACCGCACATCCATCTCGATAGCCAGCACCTCACCTACGCGTTCCAATAACAACTCTGTCAGCGGACCCAATCCCGGCCCGATCTCCAAAACCTTGTCCAGCTTCGTCACTTCGCCCGCATCCACGATGCGTTGCAGTTGATGCTGATCGTGCAAAAAATTCTGCCCGAGCGATTTCGTCAGTTGGATGTCGCGCTGGTTCAACAGCGCCCGCATGTCAGTGAGTTTCATGCGCCGAGCAAAACCTTTTGGAGGGCGCTCACCATTTGGATGAGTTGCGCTTCGGTAATCGTCAATGGTGGGGTGAAGCTGATGACGTTTCCCGGCGCACCTTCCGGCAGCAGGATGTAACCGTGATGCAGCATTGCCTTGATGACACGCAGGGATTCCATCGTGGCAGGGGAACCGTCGGCATTAAGCAGTTCCAATCCCGCCATCAAACCAATCCCGCGCGCGCGGCAAATAACTTTAGACCTTGGACCTTGGATTTTGCACAACCTGGCCAGCAGGTCTTTTCCCAATCGTTCGCTGCGTTCGCATAGCTTCAGCCGGCGAATTTCCGCGAGCTGCGCCAGCGCCATCGCGCAGCCGACCGGATGGCCGAGGAACGTGCTGGTGTGGATCGCCTCACCAGTCGAAGCGGGCCACGCGGCGTCCATCAGGTCCGCCCGACCCACACATGCGGACAGCGGGAAACCGCCGGTGAAGGCCTTGCCCAGGCAAATCAGGTCGGGCACCGTGCCGCTGTGTTCGCACGCGAACCATTTTCCCGTGCGGCCAAAGCCCGTGTAGATCTCGTCGAGGATGAGCAGTGCGCCGTGTTCATCGCAAAGCTGGCGGAGCAAGGGTAGAAATTCCGGCGGTGGAATGTTGCAACCGCCGCGCGCCTGGATCGGCTCGACAAGAATTGCCCCGATTTTCTCACGACGGAAGAGCGAGCGGATGTGCTTCTCAACTTCGTAGCAGCCGACGTTAGGCGGCTCATTCTTTCCCGGTTTTGATTTGAGATTCCTCACGTCGCCTCCTACAGGAAAAGGAACAAAATGACCGAACTCCCGCAATTGCGAGCGGAACGGGCCTCGAAAATGATCACGATGCGTGGCGTTGAGCGTGCCATAGCCCAGACCGTGATACGCGCCTTCAAAGGCAATCACGCCGCGCTTGCCCGTCGCCAGGATCGCTGTCTTCAACGCGGCTTCGACGGCTTCAAAACCCGAATTGCAGAAGATGGTTTTGCCCGTAACCGCCGAGGTACCGCGGCGGATCGAACGGCCGCGCGCGACTTTCCGCCCCCTCACGTCGGCGGCTACAAACCAGCGCTCGAACGTGATCCGGCTCAATTCCCGCGCGAGTTGAGCTTTGAGCGCGTGCGGATGCACATCACCCATCGCGTGCAGGAGTTTCGCCATCTGTTGCTGGCCGGCGCGGACGACGCCAGGGTTCGCATGGCCCGCCGCCGCAACCCCGAACGCGGCCGTGAGATCGAGATACTTTTTACCTTCCGCGTCCCAGACGTGAACGCCGCGCGCCCGCTCCCATACAATCGGCCAGGACCCGTCTGGCTCGCAGAATGTGACGTTCTGCGATTCATAGTCCCGCAACAACTGGGTGGTTTGCCGAGTGGTCATTTGTGGTTCAAACCCCGCGTTGTTCGGGCGGCCAGATGATTTTGTGGAGCTGCGCCTGGAAGCGCACCGGCAGCGCATCGGCGATGATGCGTTCGACGAGCTGCTGGCGCGTGATCGGCGTCTGGCCGGTTGGCACGGGCTTGAGCGATTTGTGCTGCTGCTCCGGTCGCAACGGATGCACCCACGACATGAGCAGTGGACAAATTGCATCAAGCTTGTGGGTGGTGATTTGCTGCTTGGCCCACTCGTAATCCTCCACGGTGCCGAGAACGAATTTGATTTCGTCGGTGGCTTTCAAGTGCGGAATGTTCTCCACTCGGTTGCGCTGCACTTCACCACTGCTGGGGCATTTCAGATCCACGATGCGGCGCACACGGGGATCAATTTGTGAAATGTTGTGCGCGCCGCTGGTTTCGAGGAGCACGGTGAAGCCATCATCGCAAAGCCGTTGCATGAGCGGCAGCGAGTTTTTTTGCAGTAACGGCTCGCCGCCGGTGAGTTCGACGAGGGGAAGGCGGAAGGCTGAG
>JANYBF010000060.1 GCA_025360895.1 Verrucomicrobiota bacterium | reverse complement strand
AACAAACCGACCTGGGGGCGAACGCCGGTTTTTTCGACCGCATTTTCTGGCAGGTGAAGCAAGGTGGATTTAATGGATACAGTTGGGCGTTCGGCGTGCCGGGGATTCTCATGGCGCTCGCCACGCTCATCTTCTGGCTGGGCACGAAACATTACATTCGCAAACCACCCGCCAACGAGACCCGCACGGCCGGTTTTTTTACGGTCTTCAGCGCGGCGTTTGGCAACATGAAAAGCGCGGCAACCAGCCTGCGAACGGCGGCGGTTTTGACGGTAATGACTTCCGCCATATTGCCGATCCTCGCCACGCTGGCCATGCTCTTCGTCGCGCTTTACGATATGTTCTACCATGCCGCTACTCCCGCCGTACTGGTGGTCGGTTGGGTGGCGGTGAGTCTGCTGGTGATCTGGTTTGTCCTGTTGCTGGTGGCGAGCATCTGGTTTCGTTCGGAATTGCCCGAAGCATTCTGGGCCGGAGCGCGCGGCCGATTCAATGATCTGGAAATCTCTGCCGCGCGTTCCGTGGCGCCCATTCTCGCCGTCTTCGCGTTCATTGTCCCTTTCTGGTCCCTGTGGGATCAATCGCTTTCCACCTGGGTGCTACAGGGGAGCCAGATGCAGCCCTTCACCTTCTTGAGCATCCACGTCGGTGCGGAACAGATGCAATCCCTCAACGCCATTCTTGTGCTGATTCTCCTGCCCCTGATGGCGTGGGGCTTGTACCCACTTTTAGAAAAGTTCGGTCTGCGCGTCACCCCGCTGCGGCGCATGTCGGTCGGCATGGTGCTCTTCGCTTTCTGTTTCGTGTGGGTCGGGTCATTTCAAAAACGGATTGAGAATGGCGAAACGCTCAGCCTCGCGCTACAAACCTGGCCCTACATTGTCCTGACCGCCTGCGAAGTACTCGTTTCCACCACCGCGTTGGAATTTGCCTATACCCAGGCCGCAACCTCGATGAAAAGTTCCATCATGAGTTTCTTCCTGCTGACGACGGCGCTCGGAAACCTGCTCATCGTCACCATCACCATCCTTGGTAGTGGGAAAGGTGACGAAAGCGTTTCCTCCGGGCGATTTTATTTTTACGCCGCCATGATGGCAGTGGTGGGACTGCTGTTCATCATCATCGCCGCACGTTACCGCTATCGCGAGGATGTCGCTCCGACAACCAGATAATCTGCACTTGCGGGTGGGCGCTGCCGGCTGCGGTTCAATTCCTTGGTTTCGTCGCCGACGGTTTGCGGATTTCCAATTCAAACGTTCCCGCCACATAGCTCTTCGCCTCGTCCGGCGCCGCGACATAGATTTTTCCCGGCAGCCGGGTGCCCGCCAGCGATCCGAACTCCACCCGCAAAGCATAACCTTCATGGAAATCTCGCGTCACCGATTGGCCCTGATCGTCCTTCCAGCGCAGCAACAGTCGCGGGGCATTCGTCCGCGTGGCTTCGATGATGATGGTCTTGTCCGCCAGTTCTTCGGCCTTTTTGGCGAATTGACTCAGACTCACTGCCACGCCTGCGTCCGGCGGCCACGTTGTCCCTGGCCACAAGATCAGCAAGTCGTTAACAACCGTGGCCCCCGGTAAGGTGAAGCTCTGCCCGTTGATTTGACCGGCTGCGGTGGCCGCCGGGATTTTCGCGTCCGCCAGATTCAAGGTCCAGCCCGTGGCGCGCTCTTCCCGAACGACCGGCTTGGTCCCGGATGGAGGCGAATTCGTTTCCACTCGCACCACCACCTGTCGATAGGCTTGGAAAATTTTCCCGCGAAAAACAAAAACGGCTGTCGCCGTTCCGCAAACCACTAATCCCAACGCCATTCCCGCCCAAGGAAATTTTTTGATCCGAACTTCGCGACCCGCCGCCGCTCCGCCATGACCGGGCAATGGGGTGTTACGCGATTGCACTTCCGAAGCGGCAAGCACGAGGCTGGAAGCGCCGGGAGCGCTGGCCGGGGGCACGACGAGCTGGCGAAAGCAGGTGGGGCATGCCATCGGCGAACCGCTGCTGCCGGAGTCGCAGGTGATGTGCTGGCCGCAGACGGGACAGGCAAACTTCAATTCGCTCATGGTCGAGACGCCCCACGTTAATGAATTAAACTGACAATCACATTTTCCCCGATGGGCTGCAACCCGGTAAATCCATGACTCCGATCCGCAGGCGGCCCACGGTTAAAATCATTCGCGCTGGATTAAGCCGGCTGCTGTTGGGTCAGACAATGCAACGAGCCAAAGCCCAGCACGAGATCCACTGCATGAATACCCACGACGGGCCGGTCCTTGAACAATTCCCCGAGGATGCCCAGCGCAATGCGGTCGTTCGGATCATTGAAGGTTGGAACGATGACGCACGCGTTGCTGATGTAAAAATTCGCGTAGCTCGCCGGCAACCGCCATTTGCCGTGGTACAGCGGTGCGGGCATTGGCAGCGCCACGACCTCGGGCTTCGAGCCATCCTCCAGCCGCAGATGTTTGATGCGCTCCCAGTTTTCGGTGAGCGGCGGGTAATTAACATCCCGCTTGTTCGATTCTTTGATGAGCACGAGCGTCTTTGGATTCACAAAGCGACAGATGTCGTCAATGTGCCCATGCGTGTCATCACCCACCGGGCCCGCGACGAGCCAGAGCACATTCTTCACGCCAAGGTAGGCTTGGAACGCCTCGTCGTACTGCGCTTTTGTCAGGCCCGGATTGCGGACCTGAATCTTCGGGTGCTGATAACATTCCTCCGTGGTGAGCAACGTCCCGCGCCCATTCACTTCGATGCCCCCGCCTTCGATGACAAAGTTCTTTCCGTTGACCTGTGCGTTGAATAATCGCCTCTTCAGCAGCTTCGCCGCCGTTTCGGGAACGCGCGTGTCGAGCTGCCAGTTCTGGTACTTGGCCCACGCGTTGAAATGAAAATGGACGATGGCTGTTTCCGACTTTGGACTTTGGGCTTTAGACTTTAGACTTTTCCGCACAAAGATCGGCCCGCTGTCGCGCGTCCAGCCACGGTTCGTCGGATGCACTACAAACTCCACCTGCTTCAAATCGCAGTTCGCCCGCTTGAGATAACTGCCGGCCAACTTCGCTTCCGCCCGGCTCCGAACAAGGATGCGCACCCGTTCGCCAGCAGATAGCTTCCGCACCATCTCGCCGTAAACCCAGCGAATGGTGTCCAGCTTGTCGGGCCAGTCGGATTCGTTGTGAGGCCAGCCGAGCCAGGTGGCTTCGTGCCGTTCCCACTCGGCGGGCATCGCATAGCCCAGCGCGGCGGGCGTTTCAAGAATTGTGGATTTCAAGTTCGCCATAAATCGGCGCGGAGCATAATCGCTGCGGGTCAATTGTCCATAACGCTCGATGGCGGGTTGCGGTCTTACGAAGCAAATACTAGCCTGCCGGCATGAAAAGGACGTTTGCTCGTTTGCTTATTTTTGTTTTTTTGGGGTTGGTCTGTTGCCGGACCTTCGGGATGTTCATGTATGAAGAAACCGAGAAAGTCCCCATTGAACGGCTTCTGGCCAATCTCCGGCAGCGTCTGGCGAAAAACACCAACGACTTCGAACTCACTTACCAGCTCGCCCGCGTTCACTCTATGGCCTACGCGACGAATTTGACGGACGTTGACGTGACCAAGGAATCAAAGGTGGCAGTGTACAACCAGCCGGGTGAAGACAAAGGGGTGCCGGAATGGGTCCAAGTTTTCAAAACGGCGCAAGCGCGGGAAGATGCGTTCAAGCATCTGACGAACGCGCTCGCGTTTTACCAACGATCCCTTGTGTTGCTCCAGCGCGCGACCAACGCCTACCCATGGCAAATTCTTCCGGTCCAACTCGGTCAAGCCTGGTGTTTGGACCAATCGGGCCAGCGCGACAAAGCCTTGGACGCTTACCGGAAGACACTCCGGGTTGCCTGGAAACAAGAGGTGGCGGGTGACTTTGATTTCAAGGAATGGGTCAAAGGCGTCTGGAACGACGTGCAGGCAGGCAAAAACCCGGTCCATTCCCGGCGCCGCGGCTCCATCGGGCCCGGCGTGTGTTTCAGCGAGGAGACCATAGGTTATCTGCTCAAGCTGCTCGACCCCGTAAAGGACGCAAAGGAAATTGCCCAACTCAAGCAAGACCGGCAAACACTCAACACCATGGGCCGCGCAATCTCGCCGATTATCGTTCCACTCCAGGCCGACGTTGCGATGGCGGACATGGCGAACCCTTCCAACAAAGTCACTTTTGATCTTGATGGCAGCGGGCGGGCCCGCAAGTGGAGTTGGATTACGCCAAGAGCCGCTTGGCTCGTTTATGATCCCAATGGCAGTGGAAAAATCACTTCGGCCCTCCAGATGTTTGGGAACGTGACGTTCTGGATTTTCTGGCAAGACGGCTACGCCGCGCTCGCGTCGCTGGACGACAATGGCGACGGCGTTTTGCGGGGGCCGGAACTTCGCGGCCTGGCGCTATGGCAGGATCGTAACGAAAACGGCATCAGCGATCCGGGAGAAGTTCTTCCGGTACAGTCTTTCGGGATTACGGCAATTTCCTGCCACGGCGGAACATTTTCGGGCAACACGAAATGGAATCCATTTGGAATCACTTTCTCCAATGGTGAAGTGCGTCCGACCTACGACTTGGTCACGCCGTCAGAATGATTG
>JANYBF010000034.1 GCA_025360895.1 Verrucomicrobiota bacterium | reverse complement strand
ATTGCCTTTGCATGCGAACGCAAACTGAATCTGGCGCGGGCGGTTACAGCCTGCGTTCCGCTCGAAGCGACTGCCATCAACCACGCGCTGGACCATTGGCGATGAGGTGCGGACGGTGATTCAACCGTGAGTCGGGTGAGGGTCAGGCGGCCGTCGCCACCTTGACCAGTTGCTTGCCCGTGTTCTTGCCTTGCAACATGCCGATGAATGCCGAGGGCGCGTTTTCAATTCCCTCGGCGATCTCTTCCCGGATTTTTATTTTGCCAGCGCGATACCACTCCGCCATTTGCCGCAGACCTTCCGGATAACGTTCGGCGAACTGGAAGACCAGAAACCCTTCCACCCGTGCCCGCTGCTCGATCAACTTCCAGAGAAAGCGCGGTCCCGGTTCCGGCCGGGCCAGATTGTATTGCGAGATCTGGCCGCAGATACAAACCCGCGCCCGCACGTTGATCCTTTTGAAAACCGCATCCGTGAGCGGGCCGCCGACATTGTCAAAATAGACATCAATGCCGTCGGAACAGAGTTCCTTCAGTTTCTGAGAATAATCGGCGGTGGTCTTGTAATTGAACGCGGCATCGAAGCCCAGTTCGCGCACGAGGTAGTCCACTTTGTCGTCCGTCCCGGCCACGCCCACCACGCGACAACCTTTAATCCTGGCGATCTGTCCCACCAGCGAACCGACCGCGCCCGCCGCGCCGGAAACCACCACTGTTTCACCCGCCTGCGGTTGGCCGATGTCCAATAACCCAAAATACGCCGTCAACCCAGACATGCCGAGCACACTCAACGCGGTCGAAATCGGCGCCAGGTTCGGATCTAGTTTTCGTATGCCCTTGCCGTCGGACAGGGCATACGTCTGCCAGCCCAGGAAGCCTTCAACGAAATCTCCGGCTTGAAATGTCGGATGCTGCGAGGCAGTGACTTGGCCGACCACGCCGCCAACCATGACTTCGCCGAGTTTGACCGGCGGCGCGTAGGATTTTGCATCATTCATGCGACCACGCATGTAGGGGTCGAGGGAGAGATAAAGCGTGCGCACCAGTAGTTCGCCGACGGCTGGCGTGGGCAGGGACGATGTCACCAGTTTGAAATCGGATGTTTTTGGAAAACCTTCCGGGCGTTGGGCAAGGAGGATTTTTTGGTTCATCATCCCGCAGACTAACCGTGGGTCGGTTGGGCCGCAAAGCCCGTTTTGAAAACAGCGCGGGCGCAACGGCGGGGAAGGTGCGCGTTGCCACCCAAACAAACCTTCTGAGGGGAGAGCCGCAACGTATTACTATCTCGCTTCGGAACTTTGCGCCCTGGCGCAAACGGCCGATTCAAAGTTCAAATCGTCTCCGAAATTTGCCGCAGTAGATTTTGCAGAAACACCACGTTGTCGCACTCGACGTAGTTCATGGTGCCGCCCATGCGGGCGAAGCTTTTGCAAAACCGGAGATAGTAAGCCGGATTGTCCTTGGGCGGTTCGCCTTGATTCCAGTCCCAATTCCCGCCGTCCTGGATGTCCACGACGTAAATGGTGTGGCCGCTGACGATTTGGCGCCCGGCTTGCAGTCGCAAATTATTCACGCAACTGAGGCTCTTCTCGAACACCTGCGGCGCCATGATGGCCGAACCAACGGACAACACCACCCCGCCATCGAGTCCATCTACCGCGCGTCCGAATAACGCGAAGTCCGTCGTCGCCGCACGACCGATGGCCGCACCGTTGAACATCGGGTGATTGGAGATGATGTCGTAGCCAATGCCGGGATGCACGGTGAGCGGAACATTGTGCCGAAACGCCTGCGCCAGGATGGAGCTTGCCGGATGCTGGTGTTTCACTTCGATGCGGCCAGTCGGGAGTTCGTGCGCAATCATTGCCTGCAACAATTCGGCGCGGGCCGGGGTCAGCGGATGCGTGGGCTCGGCACTTAACAGTCTTTTAAGCTCGTCCGTCGTGGGCAGGGTCGTGCCGTCCTCGACGATGAAGCGGCCGAGGCTACGACCATAGCCCTCACCGCGCAACGCGCCGGCCAGCAGCGCGAGATGGAGGTTGCGCCCGGTTTCGTCCCAGGTGCCGAACGTGCCGGTGGCCACGTTGTCGCGGACGCTCTCTGCCGTGCGCCCATGGAAGGCGAGTTCCCAATCGTGAATCGTCCCCGCACCGTTGGTGGCAAGGTGCGTGACCCAGCCGCCCGCGACGAGCGCATTCACCACCTCCAACAAGCCATTCTTCACGAGATGCGCGCCGTAGATGAGCATGACACTCGCACCCAGCTTTCGCGCCGCCGTGACTTTCGCCACGCACTCGCGGATTCGTGCAATCATTGCGTCCGGGCAGGGGACTGCAACATCGGAGGAACTGGTTAATAGTTCTTCGAGGGTGCTGAGATTCCGCCGTTGGGCCAGCGGGTAAACCTTGATCTTTTTCAGGTCGAGGGGCGTTGGAAAAGCTTTCATCTTGCATCGGCATTTAAGCACGGCGGAACGTTGATGAAAATGGATTTCTTAGCCGGTCGCGGCCAGATGTCGAGGCACCCGATGCCACGCGCATTGACCGGCATTCCCAGTCGCGTCTGGAAAACGCAAAGATTTTTTGTCGGATTCCGCTGCCCGGCGACGATACACTTTTGAAAATGAGCGAAATTGTGACTCACAGCGACCTGCAACTCCTCACGCGCTACCGCCGCGATCACGCTGAAGACGCCTTCGCTGAAATCGTCCGCCGCCACCTCGGCCTCGTCCATTCCGCCGCGCTCCGCCAGGTCCGCTTGCCACAACTCGCCGAGGAAGTCGCGCAATCCGTGTTCACCGATCTGGCCCGCAGTGTGGACCAACTGAAACCGGATACCATTCTAACCGCGTGGCTCTATCAAGTCACCCGCCGCACCGCCATTGATGTCGTCCGCCGCGAAGCCCGCCGCCAGTTGCGTGAACAAATCGCCACCGAACTGAATGCCATGAACGCCACCACGACCGACTGGGCGCACGTCGAACCGTTGCTGGACGACGCGATGGATGCGCTCGATGAAACCGACCGCGCCGCCGTCCTGCTGCGCTATTTCGAGAACAAATCCCTCCGCGAAGTTGGCGCGACCCTCGGCACGTCCGATGATGCCGCGCAAAAACGCGTGAGCCGCGCCGTCGAACGCCTGCGGGAGTTTTTCGCTAAACGCGGCCTTACCGTCGGCGCCAGCGGACTCGTCGTCGTTATTTCTGCCAACGCCGTCCAGGCCGCACCGGTCGGATTGGCTATCACCATTTCAACGGCCGCCGCCCTTGCCGGAACAACTCTCGCCACTACCGCAACTGTCACCACCATCAAGACCATCGCCATGACCACACTTCAAAAAACTTTAATCACAGCCGCCTTGGCTGCCGCCGTCGGCACGGGAATCTACGAAGCCCGCCAAGCT
>JANYBF010000033.1 GCA_025360895.1 Verrucomicrobiota bacterium | reverse complement strand
TCGACCGCATCGCATCCAGTCGGGCCATGATGGGGTGCGCGGGATTGATTTCCAGATCGTGCTTCATCGGGGCAGCGGCTTCGGTTTCCTGCTTCATCGCCTTCATCATCCGGCGCATGCTTGCGGTCATGAACTTGTCCGCGTCCACCACCACCGCCGGGCTTTCCACCAGCCGCTGCGAGACGCGCACTTCGCCAACTTTGTCACCCAGGGTTTCCTTGAGCCATTGCGAGAGTGATTTCGCCGCGTCTTCCGTCAGCGCGCCGTCCTTCTTGGTTTCACTGAGATTGAGGTCAGCCTTCTCGGCAAGCTTCAGGTTCTTGCCATCGAACGTGTGGAGGTGCTCCATCACGAACTCATCCCACGGATCGTAGAGGAACAGCACTTCCCACTTCCGCTCCTTGAACACTTCGAAGTAAGGACTGCTGTCCGCCGCGGCGCGGTTCGGCGTGAGCAGGCAATAAATCTCCCCCTGCTCGGATGGCATCCGCTTTATGTAATCCGCCAGGGACGTCAGCTTGCCCTTGTCCATGGAAGACGATTCGAAACGCAGCAGTTTGCCCAACGCCTCCTTATGCACGAAGTCGGTGACGACGCCCTCCTTGAGGAAGCGCTGATGCTCCGCGTAAAACTTCTCGTAAGCCTCGGCTTCCTTCTCCGATTGTTCGTCGAGAAATTTCAGGAAGCGGCCCGTCAACACCTTGTTCAACTTCTGCATCAAGGATGTGTCCTGCATCGTCTCGCGCGAGATGTTGAGCGGCAGGTCTTCACTGTCCACCACGCCTTTGAGGAAGCGCAGCCATTCGGGGAACAAGCCTTTCGCCTTCGCCTGGATCATTACTTTGCGACAATACAGATTCACTTCCGAATCCATGCGCCCCATGCCCATGGATTCAAAATTCCGGGCTGGCACGAACAGCAGCGCCTGGATCGCCAGCGGCGCGTCGGCCGAAAAATGCAGCCGGAACAGCGGCTGGTCATGATCGTGCCCGACGAACGTATAAAACTCATTGTACTCCTCTTCCTTGATCTCGTTCTTGTTCCGCGCCCAGATGGCTTGAACGGTGTTGAGGCGGTTGCCGTTCAACTCGATGGGGAACGGCACAAAGCTTGAATACCGCTGGATGATCCGCTCAATGGTATCGGCTTGTGCAAACTCCTTCGCGTCGTCCTTGAGCTCCAGCGTGATCTTGGTGCCGCGCGGCAGATCGGCGGCCGGCGTGAGTTCGTAACCACCGCCGCCTTCGCTCGTCCATTGCCAGCCCGGTTCCTCGGACACGAACGAACGACTCCACACCGTGACGCGTTTCGCTACCATGAACGCCGAGTAAAACCCCACGCCGAACTGCCCAATCAATCCCACGTCCGGCTTTTTCTCCTCCGCCAGTTGCTTCAAGAAAGCCTTCGTGCCCGAGTGCGCAATCGTTCCCAGATTCTCGACCAATTCCCCATGGGTCATGCCCAGCCCAGTGTCAGTGATGGTAATGGTGCCCGCCTTGTCGTCCGTGGTGACGGCGATGGCCGGCGCAATGTCCGGTTGTTGGATGGCTTGGCCGGACGACAGATTAAACCGCAGCTTTTCGCACGCATCCGCCGCATTGGAGATGAGTTCGCGCACGAAGATTTCTTTGTCCGTGTACAGCGAATGAATGACGATATCCAGCAACTGCTGAATCTCGGCCTGAAAATGATGGGACTCTGGTTTACTCATGAACCTAATTCCATAACGGACTCGCCCCGCCGCCGTCAAGCGGGCAACGGATCGGAATTTTGTGCCCTTTTGTAACGGAGGCAAACGATTGAACATAGATTCATTCGGGTGGCAACGGCAGGCCACCACGTTAATGGTCGCGCAAAACTTAACCAAAATAGCCATTGGCAGACCCCCGCCACCCTGATATAACCTCCGTCCGCTTTTTGTTGAAGCGGACCAAGCTTTAACCGAAAACGAATTATGTCACAGCATCGCAGTCTGCGCGCGACCGCCACCTTGGGTGGCAAGCGCAATGTCATGAAGCGCTTCGAGCGCGTCGAAATCCTCAAGAAACGCGGCCAATGGAGGGCGGGCGACCGCATCACCGGCCTGCGCAAGACCAAGCCGGACGCCTGAGTTCAGTGCCGAATTCAGAGCACGGCGTGCGGAATCGGTCAACCGCACGCTTGTACGCATTTCGCCCATAGTCTTAAGCCCCAGGTTTGAACGTTCGACTCCAAAAATTTCTAGCCGACGCGGGGGTCGCGTCCCGCCGCGCGTGTGAACAGATCATCCTCGAAGGCTTGGTGGCGGTTAATGGCCAACCCACCCGACAGCTTGGCACGAAGGTGGACCCGGATCACGATCAGGTAACGGTGGATGGCAAGCCCGTCCGGACGCAACGGAAGCTGTATCTGGTTTTGCACAAACCCAAAGGCTGCGTGTGTTCGCGGAAGGATGCGCATGACCGCCCGACCGTCTATGATTTGTTGCCGAAGGAATGGGCGGGCGTCTATTCGGTTGGCCGGCTCGATTACGGTAGTGAAGGATTGCTTTTCCTGACTAATGATGGAGAATTTGCCCTGCGGCTGACCCATCCGCGGTACGGTGTTCGCAAGCGTTACGTGGCCACCGTGGAAGGCAAGGTGACCGAGGAAATGCTCCAGAAATTCACGAGTGGCATCGAGGTGGAGGGCGAGCGGCTCAAAGCGGAGCGCGGCTGGCTGGTGACCGCGACGAAGGCCCAGAGCGTGGTGGAACTGGAGCTGGCCGAGGGCAAGAACCGCGAAGTGCGGCGGCTGTTTGAATCGCAAGGGTTGGTGGTGCGTCGGTTGATCCGGACGCAGATCGGAAAAACGAAACTGGGCGAACTAAGACCGGGGCGATGGCGGGCATTGACACCGGACGAGATTAAAACTTTACTTTCCTGAGCTATGAAAAAGAACTTTTGGCTGACAATCGGAGTGGCGCTGCTGACGACCGGGTTGCTGGTGCAGGCGGATGAACAACTGACACCGGGCGCGACGAAAGCGCCGCCGCCGGTGAAAACGCCGGCAAAGAAGAAAGCGGCTG
>JANYBF010000025.1 GCA_025360895.1 Verrucomicrobiota bacterium | reverse complement strand
GCCATACATTTTCCCGTCCAGCGCGCCACCGATGGCCAGCAGCGAATCGCGCAACGTCTCAAATTCCAGCCGCTGAATGTTCGCCCGCCAGAGCAGACGGTTGAAAGGATCTGTCTGCGCATACCGTGGGTTGTTCTCCGTGGTCTGTTGATACACGCTCGAAAGCATGATCAACCGGTGGATTTTCTTGATGCTCCAGCCTTCAGCCACGAACTGTGACGCCAGATAATCAAGTAATTCCGGATGGCTCGGCGGTTCGGACATCGTGCCGAAGTCGTCGGGCGTGGTGACAAAGCCTTCCCCAAAGTGATGCTGCCAGATGCGATTAACCATTACGCGGGGCGTCAGCGGATTAGCGGGGTTGACGATGGCATGGGCCAATTCGAGCCGGCCGCTGCCGTTGGTGAGGGCCGGGCGATTCGTGGGGGAAAGGATTTCGAGAAAACGCCGCGGCGCAATAGGACCTTTGTTTTCAGCTTCGCCGCGAATGAACACTGGCGAATCGTGCGGTCGGGTGGAGTCCTGCACTCGCATCGCCCGCATGGGCGCGCCGGGATGGGTCATTTCCAACTGTGCCACGTCGCCGGCATTCTGGCGGATTTCGCGCTGAAGTTCGCGGAGCTTTTCGCGATCGCGGGTGCGTCGCAACTCCCGGAACTGCGTCGTCAATTGTTCCTTCTTGTCTTCCAGCTGGTTTCGCTGCTTGTAGTAATCGAGATAGTCGGGCGTGTTTTCGATCTTCTGAACCACCGTTTCCACCGCCGGCTCGGTGGTGCTCGCAAAGATGCCGTGCAACGAATAATAATCCTTCGTCGGGATCGGGTCGAATTTGTGGTCGTGGCAACGGGCGCACGAAACGGTCAAACCCAGAAAGCCTTTCGTCACCACATCAATCCGATCATTGACGATGTCGTTTGGCATGCCCATGAAGCGATCGCCGACAGTCAGGAAGCCGAGGGCGGTGAGGTTGGTGGGATTTCGCTTGGTGGCGGGAAGCTTGTCGGCGGCCAGTTGTTCGATGATGAAGACGTTGTAGGGCTTGTCGTCGTTAAAGCTTTTGATCACGTAGTCGCGGTAGGTCCAGGCGTAGGGATAATTGGGGTCTTCACGCTGGCGTTTAATCTGGCCTTTGGTGTCACTGTAACGTGCCACGTCGAGCCAATGGCGGCCCCAGCGCTCGCCGTAATGCGGCGAGGCGAGCAGACGATCCACCACCTTTTCAAAGGCGTCGCGTGATTCGTCTTTGAGGAAAGCGTCGACTTCTTCCATCGTGGGCGGTAGGCCGATGAGATCGAACGTAGCGCGGCGGATCAAAGTGCGCTTGTCCGCCGG
Source organism: Verrucomicrobiota bacterium (assembly GCA_025360895.1). Classification (GTDB taxonomy): domain Bacteria; phylum Verrucomicrobiota; class Verrucomicrobiia; order Limisphaerales; family JADLHS01; genus JADLHS01. Next base: position 7,071 of record JANYBF010000025.1, on the reverse strand, counting down.
CGGATTTGGCTTCATGTTCTTCTCATCCAGCTTTGCCAGGATGAATTTGTCCACGGGAGTCTTGGCCCAAGCGGCATCCTTTGCCTCAGGGACGTTGGGTTTTGTGAGTGGTTGCCAGGCCCAGTGATCTTTGCCGGAATCTTTCAACGCCTTCTGTGCCGGTGTAGCGATGCGCGGATCGGGCGCACCCATTTTCACCCACGCTTCCAGATCAGCGATTTGCTGGGCGGAAAGTTTTTTGTCCTTGGGCGGCATCTGCAGATCCGGGTCGGTGTAACGCACGGCTTTGATGAGCAGGCTTTTTTCCAAGTCGCCGGGAACGACGGCAGGACCGGTCTCGCCACCTTTGAGTGTGCCTTCGCGCGTGTCGAGCAGCAGACCACCTTTGACTTTCTCGGACGATTGACTGTGGCACTTGTAACAATTATCGGCGAGCAGCGGGCGGATTTTGTTCTCGAAGAACTGGGTTTGAGCGGGCGTGAGATCGGCAGCGAACGAGCAATTTAAAATTAAAAATGAAAAATTAAAAATGAGCACGAGGTGCAACCCGGCCATTTTACATTTTGAATTTTGAATTTTGAATTGTCTACTCACGCCATGATCCCCTTGACCACGCTGCCCGATACATCCGTGAGTCGGAAGTCTCGGCCATTGTAGCGATACGTCAGCTTGGTGTGATCGAAGCCCAACAACGCCAGCGCCGTCGCGTGAAGATCGTGGATGTGAACCTTGTCGGTTGTCGCCGCCGCGCCGAACTCATCCGTCGCGCCATAAACTGTCCCACCTTTCACGCCGCCGCCGGCAAAGACCGTCGTGAACGCTTTGGCATTGTGGTCACGGCCAGGATTGTCATTCCCGTTTCGATCTTTGACAGGCTTGCGACCGAATTCGCCACCCCAGATGACGAGCGTTTGATCGAAAAGATTTCTTTGCTTCAAGTCGGCGATGAAGGCGGCGAGTGGTTGATCAATTTCCTTCGCACTTGCGGGCAGACGATCTTCAATGTCCTGGTGATGATCCCAGCCCCCGGCCCAGACCTGGACAAAGCGCACCCCGCGCTCGATCAGTCGTCGCGCAATGAGCAGTTGATTGCCTTGACTGGTGCGCCCGTAGGCATCGCGGACGGCCGCCGGTTCTTTGGTAATGTCGAAGGCATCCGTCGCCTCGGTCTGCATTCGAAAAGCCATTTCGTAAGATTGCAGGCGCGCTTCGAGATGCGCATCCTTTTGCAGATTCTGAGCGTGGAGCTCGTTGAGTTGCTGGACGAGATCAAGCTGGCGGCGCTGTTCCTTGAGCGGGATGTAAGGGTTGCGAATGTTTTCAATCAACTGGTCCACGGCAGTGACCTTGGTGTTGATGCTGACACCTTGATATTGACCCGGGAGAAATGAGGATTGCCAGTTGGCGCTGCCACCGGGCGGCGGGCCGCCGGGTCGCAATGAAATATAACCGGGCATGTTTTGATTCTCCGTGCCCAGACCATAGAGCACCCAGGAGCCCAGGCTGGGTCGCGCCTGTCGGGTCGAGCCGGTATTCATGAATAGGGTGGCCACTTCATGCGCCGGAATGTCCGTGTAGCACGAGCGTACGATACAAAGATCGTCCACCATTTCGCCGAGCTTCGGAAACACTTCACTGACTTCAATGCCGGACTTGCCCTTCTTTTCGAACTTGAACGGCGACGCCATGGCCACGCCATCGGCGCCCGGAATGGGTTTTCCGTTATAGCGGGCAAGGGCGGGTTTCGGATCCCAAGTGTCCACATGCGACGGCGCTCCTTGGGCAAAGATATGGACGACATGTTTCGCCTTGGCCGGAAAGTGTGGCGTCCGCGGCAGGAGTGAATCCACGGGGGCATTAGCAGCTTGCGCGTCATTCAAAAGAGTTCCGTCGCCAAACAGGGCGGCCAGGCCCAGGGCGCCGAAACCCATGGCCGCGCGATTCAGGAACTGCCGGCGCGTGAGGAAGTAGTCCGTCAGTTGCGCGGAATGCTCCTGCTTGTACTTGTCGTTGGCATTCATAGGTCTAACAATAGTGTTATTGACGGCGGCGACGAGCTTGAGGTTTCAACAAAGTTGCAAAGCGTATGCCACAATATGACCATGACCAAAGACCTGCGCGGTGAATGTCAACAATGCGGCTGCCCGTTTAATTTTCCCGCCGAGTCCACCGGCCTGACGGCGGACTGTCCGCATTGCGGACAGCCAACGGAGCTCCTGTTGGCTTTGCCGCCGGAGACCAAGTCTCCAGTGAACACCAAAACTATCATTTACACGGTTTTGATAATTCTGATCCTTGGCGGCGGGTTCCTTGGCGCGGTGCTGGCACTAAAACGAGCTGAGCGACTGACCGCCCGCCAGCGGGAGGCAACCATGAAAGCCGCAGCGCAAAATCCGCCCCCACCCGCCGACCCATTTGCTCAAGCGGGATTCAACGTTTCACCGGTGACGATCGAAAAAACGCAGGGCGATTCCCTCGTCCACGCCACTGGTAAAATTCGCAACCTCACCAACCGCCAGCGCTTCGGGGTGCGAGTTGAAATCGAACTCTTGGATGCCGCTGGAAATAAAGTCGGCGATGCGAAAGATTACCAGGCCGCGCTCGAACCCGCCGGCGAATGGCAATTCCGCGCGCTGGTCGTGGATAAACGGGTGGTGACCGCAAAGGTTGTGGCGATTAAGGAAGCACAATAAATCGCCATGGCTGACCGCCTGCCCATTTACGAAATAGAGAATGAGATCGTCACCTCGCTCAAGGCGACGAAGCGGCTCGTCCTGCAAGCGCCCACCGGCTCGGGCAAATCCACGCAAGTTCCGCAGATGCTGCTCAAGCACGGACTGCTCGGTAGCGGGCAATGCGTCATCCTCCAACCGCGCCGCCTCGCCGCCCGATTGCTCGCGTCACGCGTCGCGAAGGAACTTGGCGTCGAACTGGGACGCGAAGTGGGCTATCAAGTGCGCTTCGAGAATGTCACGAGCCGGGCCACGCGCATTAAGTTCGAGACGGAAGGTATTTTGCTCCGGCAACTGATCCAGGACGAGACGCTGCCCGGCGTGTCCGTGGTCATTTTTGATGAATTTCACGAGCGTCATCTCTACGGCGACATTACGCTGGCCCGCGCGCTCGAGATTCAGGAGCAACATCGTCCCGACCTGTTGATCGTCGTCATGTCCGCGACGCTGAACGCGGGCGAGTTGGAGCAATATCTCTCCACTCGTAGCAGCCGACGTGAGGAGGCTCATTCTGTGGATGAAGCGAGTCAGAGCCTCCTTACGTCGGCTGCTACAGAGGAATTTGGGTGCACGATCCTCACTTCGCAAGGCCGTACCTTTCCCGTCGAAATCGAATACCTTCCGCATCGCCTCGGTGCGAATCCTCCGCCGACGTGGGACCTGGCGGCAGATGCCTTCACCCGCTTCGTTCAATCCGGTGAGCGTGGCGACGTGCTCGTGTTCATGCCGGGTGGCTTCGAGATTTCGCAAACCATCGAAGCCATCCGCAACACCTCCGCCGCGCGCGGTTATCTTGTGCTGCCGTTGCACGGCGAGCTGTCGCCCCGCGATCAGGATGCCGCCGTGGCGCGGTACGATCAGGCCAAGGTGGTGGTCTCCACCAACGTCGCCGAAACCTCCGTGACGATTGACGGCGTGCGACTGGTGATTGATTCCGGCTTGGCCCGCATTCCACGTTACGACGCCAATCGCGGTATCAACACATTGCTCGTCGAGAAGATTTCCCAAGCCAGCAGCGATCAACGCGCCGGTCGCGCCGGTCGGACGGCGCCGGGCAGATGCCTTCGGCTCTGGTCGCGCTCCGAGCATGACGAACGCGCGCCGCAGGAGCTTCCTGAAATCAAACGGCTCGATCTCGCGGAGGTCGTGCTTACGCTCAAAGCGGCGGGCGTGGAAGACTTGCGGAAGTTTCGCTGGTTGGAAGCGCCGAGTGAAATCTCCCTGCACCACGCGGAGGAATTGTTGTTGGACTTGGGTGCGCTTCGTAGCCGCCGACGTGAGGAGGCGGATTCCCCGGCAAGTGACGCCAACCGCCTCGTTACCTCGGCGGCTACGATCACCTCCATCGGCCGCAAGATGCTCGCGTTTCCGGTGCATCCGCGGTATGCGCGGATGTTGCTCGCGGCTCAGGAATACGGTTGCGTTTACCAAGCCTGCCTCGTGGCCGCGCTCACCCAGGGGCGAGATTTGTTGCTGCGCGGCGGTGGAAAGGAAGTCGCCTCCGATCGCGAGGATTTGTTGGGCGAGAAAGCGTTATCGGACTTCTGGATTCTCATGCGCGCTTGGAATTACGCCGCGCAAAATCAATTCCGACTGGACGCCTGTCGCCGGCTGGGCATACACGCGGTCACCGCCCGACAGGTCGGGCCGTTGCTCGAACAGTTTCTGCGCATCGCGAAAGCCGAAGGCCTCGATACGAAACCGGGCGATGTCAAGGATGAGGCGTTGCAGAAGTGTATCCTCATCGGCTTCAGCGACCGCGTCGCGCGGCGGCTTGATCAAGGCACTTTACGTTGCGAACTGGTTCACGGTCGGCGCGGCGTGCTGGCGCGGGAGAGTGTGGTGGACAAAAGCCCATTGTTCGTCGCGGCGGAGGTGCGTGAGATCGAGCAACGTGGCGGTGAGCTGAACGTCTTGCTCTCGCTGGCGACGGCCATTGAAGTGGACTGGCTCATGGAGATTTTCCCGGATGACATCCAGAGCGAAGTCCACGTTCAATGGGACGCGCAAGCCAAGCGGGTGGAAGCCGCCGAGATGCTACGCTTCCGCGATCTCGCCCTGGCCGCCAAGCGGATAGATCCACCGCCGGCGGATCAGGCCGCGCGGCTGTTGGCCCAGGAAATCAACGCGGGCCGGTTGCTGTTGCCGAATTGGGATCACGGCGTCGAGCAATGGCTGCTGCGGCTGCGATTGCTCGGCCAGCATTGCGCGGATTTGCAATTGCCGCCGATCACGGATGAGGACAAGCAACACCTCATCGAGCAACTTTGCCACGGGGCGGTCAGTTACAAGGACATCAAGGAACGCGAGGTGAAACCGGTGGTGATGTCGTGGCTGTCACATTCACAACATGAGTTACTGGATAAACACGCACCGGAGCGCCTCGCGTTGACGAATGGGCGCACGCCGAAAGTTTCCTACGAACCGGGCAATCCACCGCACATCTCGTTGCGCATTCAGGAACTTTATGGCGTGACGCAAACGCCTAAGATCGCGCTGGGCCGGGTGCCGGTGGTGGTTCACATTCTGACCCCGGGCATGAAGCCGATTCAAATCACACAAGACTTGGCGAATTTTTGGCGCGAGCAATATCCGAAGGTGAAGTCGGAGTTGCAGCGCAAGTATCCAAAACATGAATGGCGGTAAGTCTCCCGAATGGTGGCAGGTGGAGCCAGTTCAACATCGGATGGAAAGGACGCTCTCCGCGGCTACCTCACACAACTGACTTAAAAGCCCGTGCGCTCCGGTTATTTCCAATCTCTTGGTTATTAGACTCCCTTTGACAAGTCGCAGGTGAATCGTAAGCCCTCTTTTTCATAAGAGTGAAGTAACTCAGGAATGCCAAACCAAACAAAGTGGCGTCTGAAAACTGGGAACTGACTTGAAAGCGCTGCTGGAATCTCGGAATTCCGATACCAAACGGGCTCGCTAGGCAGCACTCCTCCCGCATTTGGGTGCATGTGCTTGAATCGCAAAAGCAATCGCGATGCAATCGCGCTCTCAGTATCTGGGGAGAAGGTAAAATCTACCAAATCACAGAACACCCCGTGCTCGTGGCCCCAGAAACACTGCTCAAGGCTCAACGTCGATCCGAGCCGGTTCACATACAAGTCGTCCTTGTTCACAATGAACCCAGCACAGCCAATCCAACAAAATGGGATATACCACCACCTGTCCGTCTCGATTCTTTTGTCGGAATCATACTCCAGCGTGCCGCGAAAACCTTCCGCAACGAATCTGCGCCTGATAGCATCTTCGGCGTCGCGAATTGTAGTAGTAGTGGCGGACATTGCACGCAGGGAGTCTAGTCAAAGCGGAACGCCGCAGTCCAAGCGGTAGGACGCGTGTCCCAGAAAACCAAGAATGACGGAAGAGCCAACACCATGGATGCCTACATACTTCGTGATTCCAGAACTGTCGAGCTGCAAAACCCCCTCCGGCGTACGGGAGCGCATCTCGCTTGATAGCAGCCTCTCATTAGCACCGGGCTTGAGCCCGGTGTGACCTGGTCGGTGCCGTTCCAGCCGTTTCAACGGCTTGAACCGGTTCCGCCCGCAAGGAAAACGGTTGAAACCGTTATATCGTTCCCACCGCCACCACACCTGGCTAAAGCCAGGTGCTAATGAAACGGTTCGTTGTTAGGTTTTGATGAGACTGAACCGCTCCAGCCTTGTGGAATAGTGCGCACCTTCAACCACCTTCAAAATCCTTTCGCCATTCTAGCGTGTTCGCTCTACTTTGCCCCGGCGAACGATGAACATCTTCGACAAACTGAGCGGCCGGTTGTCCGCTCCGAAACTGACGCGCGGGCGGATTGCTGCGGCCATGACGATTGCGTGCGTTGCTGATCTGCTGCAAATCGCGCTGATGCCGGTGGCGTGGACGTTTGCCCAGTCGGCGGTGGATGTGGTGGCGATGTTGTTGGCGGTGTGGGTGATTGGGTTTCACCTGTTGTTGTTGCCCACGTTCATCATCGAGTTTGTTCCCGGGGTGGACATCCTGCCCACGTGGACGGCGTGCATGATTGCCGTCATCGCGCTGCGGAAGCGAGAGCAGGGCAGAAACCAACCGGTGATTGAGGTTGACCCTGCTCCCTTCACCAAGCCGACGGAACTGTCGTTGCCGCCCAACACGAATCCGACCCCACCGCGAACGCACGATTGACTTGGCGTGAGTGCGTGGACAAATTCCCGCCAGCATGAGCGCCGAACCCATCCTGTTTGCCAAAAGTAAAACCGATATCTGCCTGCTGCCGGAGATGTCCAATCGCCACGGGCTCATTGCGGGCGCGACTGGCACCGGCAAAACCGTGACGTTGCAGGTATTGGCGGAAAGTTTC
>JANYBF010000672.1 GCA_025360895.1 Verrucomicrobiota bacterium | reverse complement strand
CTCTGCTGCTGGTCGTTTATGGGAATCGTCAGCAAAGGCAGCAGCTATGGGTTGTTAGATCGGGTTCATTGGCTTGATTCAGTTTGATTTAGTCGGATTGGGTTTGACTGGGTTTGACCCGATCGGACTCTGTCCTTTGTCTGGCTAAACGTTAAATTCGGTTTGCTGGCCATGTTTCTTCTTGGATTCGGGCGCTTTCTTGAAGGTCTCATCCAGGCTCGCGGCGCTGGTGGGCCGTTCGATACCTTTGCCATCCATCAATTCCTTCACCGTGCGGAGTTGCAGGCGTGGGAACTTTTGCCGGTTGGTCTTGTGCTCATAGAAACCAACGCTCGCCGCTTCCGTTTCCATCGGGCTGGTCGCTGCTTGCAGGGAAATCAAAACCCCGATGGCCGCCTTCTCCCGGTCGAGCACGCCGCGCAAATCGCGCACGTCCTTCACCCCCGTCTTGCCGCCTTTGACCTGGATGATGATCTGCTCCGGTTTGCCGGCTTTTGGATCGTCGCGGAATAGAATCTTGCCGTCCACACCGTGGTCCGCGCCTTTCTTCTGCTCGACGGGTCGCGCGCCGACGAGGCCGAGCGCCCACCATTGGAATTGGTATTTGTCTTCCGCGGCCAGCGTGGCGGCTTCGTTGGGCGTGGTCGGTTCGCCGATGATGCGGACGAGGGAGACCTTTTCCTCCGTAGCAGCCGAGGTAACGAGGCTCTGATTAATTTCCGACTTCCGACTTCCGACTTCCGCTTTCAAAGTTTGCGCCTCCTCACGTCGGCTGCTACGAGATTCCGGGCCACTCACAAATTTCATCCGGCGGCCATACGTGTCTTGCAGGCGGTTCTTGATGAGCGAAATGGCGAGTTGTGTCACGTCAATGCCGATCCAGTCGCGGCCATTCTTCTCGGCGGCGTCAATGGTCGTGCCGCAGCCACAGAACGGATCAAGCACCACGTCGCCGGGATTGCTGCTGGCCTGGATGATCCGCTCCAGCAACGCCACGGGCTTTTGCGTCGGGTAGCCGAGACGTTCTTTGGCTTGCGAGTTAATTGGAGAGATGTCTGTCCAATTCGTACCCATCAGTGTGCCGGACATTTCTTTCAAATAGCGCTTTAGTCGAGGCCGCTTCTCCTTGTCTTCTGGATACCAAATGCGCCCTTCGGAGTCCAACTGTGCCATTGTGGCTTTAGAATAACGCCATCCTTTGTCCGGCCACGAATGGCCCTTCCATTCATACATCATGTTAGGACGTGGATTGGGACTGGTCATGTTGTCGAGAGTATATGAGCCGCGTCCGTCGTTGTCGTCGAACCGGTATTTATCCGCAACATATTCCTCGCCGTGTTCCGCGTAGGGCGGGTTCCAAGTGAACTCGTCGGTTTTGCTGTAAAACAGAATCGTATCGTTGTTTGCCGACCAACGCTTTGAGTCGCTGTGGGTCGTAGTCCGCTTCCAAATGATTTCGGACCGGTAGTTGTTTTGCCCCATCACCGCATCAAGCAGGAGCTTCAAATAATGCGAGGCGGTCGGGTCGCGGTGGAGGTAGGGCGAGCCGGTGGGTTTGAGGACGCGGCGCAGTTCGACGAGGCGCGAGGACATCATGGTGAGGTAGGCCATCATGTCGTTGCCGCCGAGAAAAGTGTAGAACGCCTGCATTACATCGGAGACTTTGCCGGGCGATTCGGTGACGGCGTCGTAGGCTTTCTTGGTTTCGATGTCCCAATGCCAGGTGTCCTCGAAGGCGTGAATCTGGCTGGCGGCGTCGGTGCCGTCCTTCTCGTGGAAGAAGGCGTTGTAGTTCTGCGCGGAGTTGAAGGGCGGATCGAGATAGACGAGGTCAACCGTTTCGTCCTTCAGGTAACGGCGAAGGATGTCGAGGTTGTCGCCGTAATAAAGCGTGCCCATGGGCCGGGATTATGGGGTATTGGGAATGCGGCGGCAAGCAGAGCGCGCCGTCGCTGCGCTTTCGATCAGGGCTTCATCAGTTGATCGTAGATGAGTTGATAGGGATCGGGACGCAATCCCAAGTCGCCGCGAAAGGGGCGGTCGAGGGCGAAGATCATGAAAATGACCAGTCCCATGAAGGCGGCCAGGAGTGTTACCAGAATTGCGTGCAAGCGTGTGTCTTCAACTTTGAAAAAGAAGCAGGCCCCCAGACCGATGACCGCACCCACCATGATCACGACCCACATCACACCCGGCAAGCCCGTGCCCACCGCATCCAGTCGCAGCCGGCGGGCCAGGATCATATTGTTGTAGGCGCGCAGAGCTTCCCCGTGCAGGAGTTTCTGACCTTCGGTGGCCGGCTCGAAAGCGATCAACGTTTTCTGGAAATAGTTCATCAACTCGACGCCGCCGCCCGGAATTTTTCCGCGCTGCTGCAACGGCCAGGCCTCGTGAATCACATACTGAACATATTCCCGAAGCCCGTTCTGCAATTGCGGGCGAATCGGCTCGGGATAAGCGCTCACGTCCCGATAGAGCGCAGCCAGCGCGGTCGCCTCCTGCGAAACGATCTTCGACACGTCGGAGTAGGTCTGGAAGACACTCACTGCAATCAACGCCACGGCCAACCCGTAGAAAACCATCACGCTCTGTACCATGGATCCGCTGAACTCGGAATCCTCAATGTGAATCCGCAGGCGCGGTAACACCTGGCGGCGAACCAGGAGCAATCCGCCGATGCTGAACAAACACAGGCCGCCGATGATTCCCGATCCCGTGATCCACAACGGGAGGTCGAAAAGCGCTTCGAACATGATAATCCTTAGCCCGGCGACGTTGGGGGACGGGACGGCTTGGCCGCTACCAAGGCTGCCGCTTCCGCCATCGCGGTGGCCCAACCTGGCGGGGCAACCTTCGCGCCTTGAATCTCGTCGTAAATGCGGCTGAACTCGCCGGCGTCGAGCCAGATGCCGCCGCACTTGGGGCATTCATCAATCTCGACCTTTTCCAACGGGGAAAACCATTTGCGGTCGAGAATCTGATTGGGGCAACGCGGACACATTCGGGGGTCGGTGAGTTTCACGTTGCTCACGGGGACTTGCCAGATCGTGTGGAGGGTGGTGGCGGCGCGGGCGCTGACACTTGCCAGTTCGGATTTGTCGAACCAGATGCCGCCACAGCCGCCGTAGCAGACGTCCAAGGTCATACCACCGGCGCCTTTTTCGCGCAGGTTACTTTTGCAGGCCGGACATTTCATATTTCAATGAGGGTTTGATGGTTGAATGATTCGGTCGCTGTATAAACACAATCGGCCCAAACGTCGAGTCCCGTTTGATCAGCCTTCAGGCGGTGGCAAAGGAGTTCGTGGTCGTCACGGTGACAAAGCGCGTCCAGGCGGAGAGATTACGAACCCACCGCCCATCGGAAAAGCGAAAACCGGTTCGAGCAGCTCTCCGCCGGATCCGGGCTGATCCGGGCGCAATTTGACCCTGCCCCCGTTTTTCAGACCGCCAAGCGGTCAAATATGAATAGCCGTGGGTGCAAACCCACGGTGGGCGGTTCAGGGAATGTGCGACCCCTGCGGGGTCGAAGGTGTTTTGGCTTGGTCCCGGGGGCTTGACGCCCACGGCTATTCCGGTTTTGTCCCTCTGGGACAATCGGGGGCAGTGCGTGGATGCGCCCGGCTTATCCCCGCTCACATGAATTCCTTCCCAACGCCAGTCATTCTGATATTTTGCCGCAACGTGAACTGTTCAAAACATCAATCCTTCATGGGGCGGAAAACGTTTAAGAATCAAATCACCACCGTCTTGCTGGCATTGCTCGGCATCACAATTGGTTTGCGGTTGTGCGGGTCGCTGCCGGCGGCGCCATTGGTCTGGATCGGCCAAAATTTCACCGGCAGCACCTATGGCGTGAACGACTTTGCCATCCCGCCCGATAGCAACGGGGCGGTGGGGCCCAATCATTTTGTCGAGATGATCAATGACCGGTTTGCCGTGTACAGCAAGACCAACGGGGCGCTGCTTCAAGGCATGACGGATGTCAGTTTTTGGAACCAGGCGGGCATCACGTTCCGCCCCAACTGGGCCATCACCGATCCGCGGGTGGTCTATGACCCGTCGGTGCAACGCTGGTTCGCCGCGCAAATTGACTTCGATCCGAACGGCGTCATCAACACCAACCGCTTTCTGGTGGCGGTCTCCGCCAACACCGACCCGACTGGCCCGTGGAAGGCG
>JANYBF010000670.1 GCA_025360895.1 Verrucomicrobiota bacterium | reverse complement strand
CCCGACGCCGCTATCGCCCCAGACTCAGAACTTTTTCAAATTGATGCTGGGGGCCGCCACCCTGCTCTTCGGGCTGCGGCTCACCTGGTTTAGCATTGGCGGCACCATCGGCAACATGGTCAAGCAAATGGCCATCGCCTTCCTCGCCTTGGTGCTGGGCAATCTGCTCGGGAAACTGCTGCGCCTCCAAAAAGCGTCGAATCACCTTGGCCAATACGCGCGGCGGTTGATTGAGACGAACCGCCCGAATGATCCCCAGCGCTTCAGCAACGGATTAAACGCCTGCGCGATTTTGTTTTGCGCGGCCCCCCTGGGGATTTTGGGCGCAGTGCAGGACGGTCTGCCGACGGTAGCGGGCGCAAACGGCTATTATCAGATTCTGGCGGTGAAGGCGGTCATGGATGGGCTGGCCATGCTGGGCTTTGTAGCTTTGTTTGGTGGTGGCACCATCGTGGCGGCGCTGCCGGTGTTCGTGTTTCAGGGTACCATCACGCTGGCGTGTCAGGTCTATCTTGAACCATTCCTGCGCGCGCACGGGCTGGTGGATGCGGTCAACGCCGTGGGCGGACTCGTAGTCTGCACGGTGGGAGTGGTGATTTTTGAAATCCGGCGCGTGGAGCTGGCGGATTACTTGCCCGCCTTGGCCGTCGCCCCGCTGATTACGTGGCTTTGGAAATAACGGCCCACATACCGAATCGGTCCACCGGATCGGGACCAGGCTATTTTAATCAAAAGCTTTTCTTAGCAACTTAATGCTCTTGGGAACGGCGATATCCGGGTTCTCCTTGCCTTCAAACTCTAACGCCACGTAACCCGTATAGCCGGCCTCCCACAAAATTTTAGCAATGCGTTTGTAGTCCAAATCGAGCGTGTACCATTCCCCGCCACCATAGTAAGTCTTGGCCTGCACATAAACGGTCTTGGGCGCGATGGTTTGTAATTTGGGATAGGGATCCTCAAGAAAGTTGCCTGTGTCCATCAAGCCGCCAAGCCAGGGCGAAGTGATGCTGTTGAGGATGCGCAGCAGGCCCTCCGGCGTGCGCGCCAATCCCCAGTGGTTTTCCAGAGCCAACACCACGCCACATTGCTCGGCCTTGGGCAGACAACGCTCAATTCCTTCGATACACCACTTGAAACCTTCATCCTCGGAATAGCCGGGCAGGATCGGTTCGATCCCGCGATTCTTCATCAGCTCGTCGAAATCCTTGGTGGTGCCCCAACGACCGGTGTTGATGCGGATGCAGGGACAGCCGAGTTCGTAGGCAATCTCGATGCACTTCTTCGTGTGCTCGACGTTTTCCGCAAGTTCCTCGGGTTTGGGTTTCACAAAATTCTGATGCGTGGAGACACAGCAGATTTCCAGACCATTGCGGAAAGCGTGGCGTTTGAGCCGGTGCAGGTGGGCGCGATGCTCCGCCGTGAGCGGCTCCTTTTCCGGGATGTCCATCTGGCGATGCAGGATGTCCACGCCTTCAACGCCGAGTTCAGCGGCTTTATCCATGACTGTTTCGATGGACAGCTTCGGATCCCGGAAGTGCCAATAGGAGTAGGTAGCGATGGCCAGCTTGATGCGCTTTTTGGCAGCGGGGGTGTTCGCTTCAGGAATGGCCGCCGTGGCTATGGGAGCATAAGTGAATGCGGCGCCAGCCAAAGCGGCGGCTTTAAGAAAATCACGTCGTGGTAAGTTCATAATCAAGTTCCGTATCCAACATTGCGGGCCTGTTTATCGCTTCTGAAAAGCGCTCCGAGTCTCCAATCTTGCAGCCCATGAACGCAGATTGAAAATAATAACGACCATTCCTAGTCAGAGGCCAATCCTAGCAATCATTTTCTCAATCGGAGTTGCGCAGTATCCGATAATGTTGGGAGAACAATTGTTGGTTGGCATCCAGCTTTTCCGAAGCTTGTGAAGCGGGTTCCGGTTCACCGTCCACGATGGCGAGCTGGATGATTTTGGCCTTAAGCAAGCCGGCCAGATAGGGACGATTACCAGGAATACCCATGACTTCGCCGAGCGAGCTTGTCGCCACCACCAGCACTGGCGGATGGTCGGAACCAAGCCGGGTCACGTCCTGCTCCTGCAAGAAGGGCGCTCCAGCCAAAGAAACGATTGCCCCCGCACTCGCGCCTTTTTCCAAAGCACTAACGAAATCAGCGGCCTTTAGACCGATCAGATCGCGGCTCATTGGATCACCCATATCCGCCGACAACGTGAAAGCGATATTGATGCCCTGCTTCTTCAAGGCAGCCTTGAAACTCTCTCCCACTGCCGAGTTGGCGGCCCATTTGGGCACAATGAGAACCACCTCCTTTTTGGTCCCAGCAGCGCGGACGGTTTCTTCGGCGAGCACGCCGCCGAGGACTTGGCTGGGCTCCAGCAGGAGTCTGGTTTCTTTGCGCGTGCACGAGGCCAGCACCAGTATCAGGAGGACCCCGGAGGCGGCGAAGATGCAGCGACGGTTGTTCATAGGAAATGACCCGAAGAAACGGCAATCAAATGTGACCGGTGATCAATCGGGCCCATTTTGATATCCATAGGAATCCGGGATGTCCTTGGTCAAATAACCAAACGGCGCGGAACCCAAGGCCAGGTTGTAGTACGTCTTGATAAATTGTGCGTGGCCATCAACCATGCTGACATTTATTTTCGCATCTTTGAAAGCGATATCCTGCTTGCCATAGGGGTTGCTGTGCCAGGAGTAGCCCCAATGGATTGGCCATTCTGACATCATCCAAGTGCGGGAAGGATGTTTGACGCTGGAAAGGGTGATTTTCAGCAGGGTGGTTTTAGCCGGCGGGTTGCCAGCGTTGTCACAACCATTAAACACATAGCTGCCATAATCGAGTGACGGGTTGGTGTAATGGGGATTCGGATAGCCGTAATCTTTCCAACCCCGGTCCACCGGACAATGAAACACCATGTCGTTGCTCCCCCGTGGATCCGGCGGATAGGGATAGAGCCCGCCGGAAGTGGTCGTCACCTTGATGCCGGCATACGGTTTGACCAATTCCTTGTACCACCACCAGATGTCTTCCTCGCGGCTCGTCGACTTCACACTGTTCGCACTCGGCGTTTTGTCGCCAAAATCACCGCAATACAGCGTCATGGCCAAATTAATCTGCTTGAGGTTGCTGAGGCACTGCGTTTGCACGGCACTGCCTTTGGCTT
>JANYBF010000613.1 GCA_025360895.1 Verrucomicrobiota bacterium | reverse complement strand
CAAGCCGGCTTCCTTCAGGCGGTCGGCGACTTTTTGGCTCTTAATGATACCAAGCGAGGCATCGGGACGCGTCTTGCCCCCGGCTTTCAGTTCACGGACTTGCACCACCCACAGTTTCGAGGATCGCCTCGAAACCATCGGCTATTTGAAGAAAGCGGGGCTAAAAATCTGTTCCGGCGGCATCATCGGCATGGGCGAAACGCGCGCGGACCGGTGTGATCTCGCCTTTGAACTGAAGACCATCGGGGCGAACGTTGTGCCCATCAACATCCTCAATCCGATTCCCGGCACGCCATTTGAAAAGAATGAGCCGCTGTCCGTGATGGAAATTCTGAAAACCATCGCGTGCTTCCGTTTTATTTTGCCGCGCCAGGAAATCATGATTGCCGGTGGTCGCACCGTGAATCTGCGCGATGCGCAAAGCATGATCTTTATGGCGGGGGCAAGTGCCCTGATGGTTGGTAATTATCTCACCACGCTAAATCAGTCCGTTGAAAAGGATTTACAGATGATCAAGGATCTCGGCCTCGATCCCAATTGGGATAGCCACGACTTCAGCGATCAAGTCGAAGCTGGTTGCGGTTGTGGCTCGGGTGCTTGCGAACCCGAAGGCGAATTGGCTGCCGCCAAATAGCGTTGCGCACACCGCTCAGTTGAGCAAGTGCTCTTGGAGAAACAGCACGGTGCTCTGAAACATGAAGTCCACGTTGCGCTTCTTCTGGAAGCCGTGTCCTTCATCCTTCGCCATCAGATACCAGGCTGTGCCGCCGTGCTCACGAATGGCTTTTACCATTTGCTCGGATTCGGAAGCGGGCACGCGTGGGTCGTTCAATCCTTGGATCACAAAGAGTGGTTTCTGGATTTTGTCCGCGTGATTTGCCGGTGAGATTTTCCCCAGAAACACTGCCATCGCCGGGTCGCGCTCGTCGCCGTATTCCACGCGGCGCAGGTCGCGGCGATAATCCTGGGTGTTCTTGAGAAACGTCAGGAAGTTTGAGATTCCCACCGCATCCACGCCGCAACGGAGTCGGCGACCATGGTGGCCCAAGCTGGCCAACACCATGTAGCCGCCATAACTACCGCCGATGACCGCCACGCGCCCTTTGTCCAGACTCGCATCGCGCTCGATCCAATCTAGAAACGCTCCGATGTCGTTCACGGAATCCTCGCGTTTGAAGCCGTTGTCCAACGTCAGAAACGTTTTGCCGAAGCCGGTCGAACCACGCACGTTTGGGTACAACACCACCACTCCAAGTGCGTTGAGATAATAGTTGTTTCGCGCTTGGAAGATTGGTCGCGATTGGCCTTCCGGCCCGCCATGGATGTTTACCAGTACAGGTCGGGGACCGGGGAATTTTTTGGCATCGGGCCGATAGAGAAACGCGGAGACCGGCAGGCCATCGAAGCTCTTCACGCGGATCAACTCCGGCTCGACGAAGTTCGCCGGATCGAGCCCGCCGGTTTCGCTCTCGGTCCAGCGCTCCGTTTTTCCCGTCTTGGCGTCGAGCACATAGACATCGTTGGGCGAGCGGGCGGAACTCAGTGTGAACGCCAAGTCGCGATTGTTGGCGTGCCACTTCATTGCGCCGATGACGCCGAGTGGGAGTTTAGGCGTGCGCAGTATTTTGCCCGAGCGGGCATCAAGCAGGCGCAGGACACTCACGCCTTCCTGATTGCTGACGACGGCGAGCTTGCGTCCGTCCGCCGACAAATCGAAAGCTTCCACATCATCGCGGGCTTCTGCGCCAAAGGGTGTAAGTTTCTTTGTGGCTAGATCCAGACGGCATAATCGTTGAAATTCTGAATCCTTGTCCGTCACGACGAAAATGGATTTGCCATCCTTGGCGAATAATGCACCCGTCCACGAAACCTTCCCGCCGCCGGACGGAGTGAGCAGTTGAACCTCGCCGGAAGCGTGATTCAACAGGTGAATCCGGCTTTCGTTGATGGAAATGTATTCGCTCAACAGCAACTGTTTATCATCTGGCGACCAATCCAGTACGCCCCAGCCACCGCCTTTAACTTGCAACGCCAGCCGGTCGCTCTCGGGTTGTCGCGGATCCATCACGAAGATGTCCGTATCGCGCCCGGTACGGCGCGTGGAAGAATAGGCCAGCCAATTGCCCGAGTTTGACCAGCGCGGTCCAGTGTTGCGCGATTTGCCATCCGTCAGCAGCGTGATGCGGCCATCGGCCAGATCGTAGCGATGGAGTTGGAAAAACTCGCCTCCGCCGCTGTCCTGGCTGAACACAACGAAGGCTCCTTGTTTCGGGTCGAAGGACCCACCCGAGACCGGTTCCGGAAGAAAGGTCAACTGCCGCCGGGCGCCGCCCGGCATTTTTACCATGTGCAACTGCGTCACGTCGGCGAACCGGGTGGTAATGAGCATCTCACGTTTCGTCGGATGCCAGTCACTGAATCCGGCCGCGCGAAATTCGAGGTAACGGCCCACGGCGGATTTTAGCTCGGGTGGAATCGGTGGCACCTTTTCGGTAACGAGGTTTTCGGGCACCTGGGCTAGCACATTTCCCAGTGCGAACACGGTGGCAAAAAGACCAAAGCATCGTGATTTCATCGCGGGCAGAGATAACCGGGACGCGGGGTGTCCACCAGCAGAAAACGGCTTCAGAAAACGGCTTCGCCCGTCCGCGCATCGCGAAGCTTGACGGCGGGGCGCGGAGGCCTTTCTGTATGTCCGGCAAATGTCCATGCAACGACTCAACAAAAACCATGGCGGTTATTTCGGTGAGACCGTCAATCTAGCAAGGCTCTGGCGGGACATTGATCAAGCCGCCCGGGATCACGGTTGGCATTCGGAGAGTTTTCATCAAACCGCGGAATTTAATTTCCTCGCGCTCGGGCGCCCGCCACTGGTCGTTGGCGACTCGCATTACCCCCCCCGCCTTTACATCAGCGCCGGTATCCACGGCGATGAGCCCGCCGGTCCACTGGCCGCAGTGCGGCTGTTGCAGGAAAACCATTGGCCGGCGAATGCCGAGATTATTTTGCATCCATGTCTCAACCCGACCGGCTTTTCTCTAAATCGTCGGGATAATGGCCGGGGCCTTGATCTCAATCGCGATTATCTGGATTTGCAGTCCGCCGAGGTCCGCGCCCATGTTGCGTGGCTGGAGAAGCAGCCGCGTTTCGACCTCTGCCTCTGCCTGCACGAGGACTGGGAAGCTCACGGCTTTTACGTCTATGAATTGAATCCCGACCATAAACCCTCGCTCGCCGAAGCCATCGTCGCCGATGTGGCCAAGGTTTGTCCGCTCGACCTCTCCGAGATCATCGAGGGTCGCGAAGCCAAAGGTGGCGTCATCCGCCCAAACCTTGATCCGCATTCACGTCCACAATGGCCTGAAACCTTTTGGTTGCTCACCCACAAGACGCGACTTTCTTACACGCTGGAAACCCCGTCGGATTTTCCCCTGAGCGTGCGCATCAGCGCATTGGTCAACGGGGTCAACGCCGCGTTGGCTTGCCGGCTGCTTCCCAACGCGTGAATGGAGAGCTGGAGAATACCGGCAATACGCATCGGGGCGGGACTTGTCGCCATCCAATTACTGGTGGCGGTGACAAGTTTCGCTGCGGCTGAATTCCTGCCGTCGCTTAAGGTTGGCAGCGAGGTTTATAGTAACGTGACCGTGACGAGCGTTACCGCTACGGACATCTATTTCAAACATGCGCTGGGCATGGGGAACGCCAAACTCAAGAATCTCGGTGTTGACGAACAAAAGCGTTTTCGTTTCAATGCGGCGAAGAGCAGTGAAGTGGAGCAGCAGCAAGTGTTGGCCACGCAACGATTTCACCAGGAGATTGCGGCCCGGAAGCCGGCCCCAAAACCCAACGCACCTACCGGGGACGAAACCGCTCCCGTCACCGACGACAACGGCGATCCGGTCGTGACCAAGCTCTACGCGCATTCCTTTCGCGGCCAGCGGCCCCCGCAGATCGTCGTGGAACAATGGTTGACCCCCACACCGGATGTGAAGGGGAAATTCGTACTCCTCGATTTTTGGGCGACTTGGTGCGGCCCGTGTCGCCAATCCATTCCCCACCTCAACGCGTTGCAAGCGAAGTTTAAGGATCGCCTCGTCGTCATTGGCCTGAGCGACGAGTCCCCGGAGGATATGCGCAAAATGGCGTCGCCGCGGGTGGATTATTACATCGGGACGGATCCCCAGGCGCGGACGCGGGCGGCAGCGGAAGTGCAGGGAATTCCGCACGCAATGCTGATGGATCCCGAAGGAATTGTGCGTTTCGAGGGCCAGCCGGTCTATTTGGAGGAGCAAGCGCTCGAACGGTTGATGACCAAGTATTCCAAGTGATGAAGAAACATTTTGTGACAGATCGCCGGACTCCGATCAAATCACTTTAATGCTGTCGCTCGGCGCTTCATCCATTCGTCGCCTAAATCGGTTAACGTCTTCGCCTTCAACACGCGCTCGGCCAGTGGAAACACGATGCGCTCTTCCTTTTCGAAATGTTTCCGGCACACGGCGATCACGGCGAGTAGCAGGAGTTTGCCATCCTTCAGGGTTCGAGCCGCGCGCACCTTCACGAACGTCGTCTCGATCAACTCGTGCTCTTGGTGAAATGTCTCCCGATGCCCAATATGTTCAAAGCAATGTTCCAAGGGTTTGATGAATAATTCGTCTTCCGTCTGCGAGTGGGGGGACATGACTTTATCCACGAGCAGTGCGAGTGATTTTACCTCGGCCAGCGTCCGGAGCTGGGGGGTCGTCGCCTCGACGTGGTCAAACAGATGGTGAAACACCGCATGTTCCGCCCGCAAAACGTCCGTGATCTTCATAATTTGAATCAGAGCAATATGCCTGCCCAGCAAATACTCTCTCTGTCGAATTTCGCCAGCCGATTCGTGTTTTAATTTGGCCGCGAGTGACAGGCGGACAGGGTCAAAGGCGGCGGTAAGTTTTGGTTGCCAAACTGACGTGCGCCGTCGGGTCGGTTGGTGATTGGTGTTTTGCGGTGGTTATGCGTCGAGCAATGGCCGGCCGAACGGTTATGAACCAAGGACGGGAATATCCCCAGAATCGTTCTGCCGCGTATCAATCTGCCCGGCACAACTTCCGGGCGGCAATGAAGCCGGCCACAAGCAATACGCCGGTGCAGGTCAGATAGGGGAGGGGTGGGGAATAGTGCAACGTGGTCGTGGCAAAGATCGGGCCGAGGATGCGTGCCAGGCTGCCCGCGGCTTGGGCGACGCCAAGCGTGGCGCCTTGTTCACTGGCCGAGGTGAGATTGGAGAGCAGGCCAAACAATGGTGGGCGAGTGAGGCTCGAACCGATGGCCAACAACGCGAGGGCGCTCAACATCCAAACCCACGGCAATCCTGCGGGCTGGGCCAATAGTTTGAAGGAAAGTTGCGACGAGCCTTTGATAAAGGGCAACCATGCCAGGCTGATCGCGGTGAGGAACAAACTAAGCGCAATCAATTTTGGCTCGCCGAGCGTTTTGACCAGCCGGCCAATGAAACCGCCTTGAACCAAGGCGCCGATGATGCCACAGAACACGAAAATCTTGGTGACGGTCTTGGCCGCCGCTACGTCGCTCGTGACGTCCAGACCAAAGTTGTCGCTTACGAGCAACGGCAGCGTGCTTTCAAAGCAACTGAAGCAGAAGGTTGCCAGAAAAAATACGATGACGAGCAGACCGACCTTGGGTTGAGTCAGCGTATGTCGCCACTGATCGAGATGGGGGCGTTGGGCGACAGGCTCGGAGGTGGGTTGGCGACTTTCACTCAGGATGAAAAGGGCGAGGAGAAAGTTTGCAAAGCAGAGCGCGGCAGCGACCCAGCCGGGGCCGGTGTGGCCGAAGTGTTCGAGGCTGACGCCGCTGAGGATCGGCCCAAAAATGAAGCCCAGCCCGAACGCCATGCCGATGAGGCCCATTTTCTTCGAGCGTTGTTCCGGCGGGCTGATGTCGGCGATATAGGCCTGTGCCACGGTGATGTTGCCGCCGCAAATGCCGGCAAACGTGCGGGAACCAATTAGCAGCCAGATATTTCCCGAACCGCACGCGATGGCGAATAAAATGTAGGACAAGGCCGCACCCAGCGTGCTGCCGAGCAGGACTGGCCGGCGCCCGATGCGGTCGGAAAGCCGGCCCCAGATTGGCGCGAAGACGAATTGCATCGCGGAGAAAGAGGCGATGATGACGCCGATCACGATACCGTGCGCGCCGAATTGCTTGCTAAACAGCGGCACGAGCGGCACGACGATGCCGAAGCCGATGAGGTCAATGAACACGGTCAGCCAGATGATCAGGACGGAGGGCTTCTTCATCAGAGGCGGGCGCAATATTGCAAATTCATCGCCGGAGTCTAGTTGCAGTCGGCGGCGAGTCAAGGGAGCGCGTGTGGAGCGCATGTGGCGGCGACTTGTCTTGTTCTGCCGCGCGGTTGTCTCGGTGAAGGACAACCAATGAAGTGATGCGTGACGGCTGGTGCGTGGTGGCCGGATATTAGCACGATTGGCTTCCAACTTGCGACAAGGGGGCAGCGAAGCGGTGGGTCGTACGACAATTTCCAATAATAATGCAAACAAAAGACACCGACATCAAAGACAGCCGGAAGCGAATTCTGTTGGTGGACGACCATGCGGTGGTGCGTTTTGGTATTTCCCAGCTCATCAACCGGCAAAGTGATCTGGTGGTATGCGGCGAATCCGATTCGGCGGCCAAAGCCTTGGATTTGATCAGCAAACTCAAGCCGGACCTGGTGGTGACCGACCTGTCGCTTAAGGACAGCAGCGGATTGGAATTGATGCGTAACATCAAGGCACAATTCCCCGGCCTGCCGATCCTGGTGGTCAGCATCCACGACGAATCAATTTACGCGGAGATTGCTTTCCGTGCTGGCGCGCTTGGTTACTTGATGAAGCAAGAGGCGCTGGAACGAATCCCGACGGCCATCCGGCGGGTGCTCGTCGGCAGTGTTTATGTCAGCGACGCGTTGGCCGGTAAGATGTTGCAAAACCAGGTCCGCGGCGGTCACACCGACGCGCAGGAATCCCCGGTTAAATCATTGAGCGATCGCGAAGTGGAAGTGTTCCATCTCATCGGTCAGTGGAAGAAAACCAAGGAGATTGCCGGCGAACTGCATCTAAGCGTCAAGACGGTTGAATACTACCGCGAGCAGATCAAGCGGAAGCTCAATCTCAAAGGGGCGTCCGAGTTGACGCAGTACGCCACCGCCTGGGTGCAGCGCGAAGTGCCGGCCTGAAGCTTTTTCTGATCGGGTTCTGTTTCCCCGTTCTGATTTCATCAGAACGGGGTTTTTGTTTCCCGGGCCAATGCTGCTCGCCCGTGCGCCCCGGGGATTTCCCGGGAGGGCGTCCCCCAACTTCACCGGACAAACGAAACTGGTGTGCCCTTGTTGTCACCGTCCGAGGTCGGGCGTATGAATTTACTACACAAATGACGGAACATGACGGAACATGACGGAACGGATCGGGGCCGGACCGATGAGTACGCAAATCGTTCGGAGTGGGCTGATTGCCTTTGCCATAGCGGCAGTTTTTGGCGGGCGCATCCGTTGCTTGAACCGACCTTGCCGGGTAAAGATTTACCATCCGCGCCCGCGCGGGAAACATTTTCAGCGGAAGCCGTAACCGGGGAAGACTGATCGCAGAGTTTTGACAAATCTATGAACGAACCAATCCGACTTTTGATTGTGGATGACCATCCGATCGTGCGCCACGGCATCTGCATGTGCCTCGCGCGCCAGGAAAGGGTCCAGGTCGTCGGCGAAGCGGGCGATGGGTGTGAAGCGTTGATCCGGACGCGCGAGTTGAAACCGGACGTGGTGTTGATGGACATTGATATGCCGGCTATGAACGGGTTGGTCACGACGGACTTGTTGCGCCGCGAAATGCCGCCGGTCAAAGTCCTGATTTTTTCGATGTATTCCAACTCCGATTACGCATTGCGCATTATGCAATGCGGTGCGCGCGGGTTTGTTGTGAAGGAGGCTCCTGCCGAGGAGATCGTCCACGCCATCGAAACGGTGCAGGCGGGGACGACGTATTTTAGCCCGGACGTGACCCGGGGGGCGCTCAACCAGATGGTGCGGGACAATCACGAAGCCGCTGGCCCCGCGCGGTTGACGAACCGGGAACGGGAAGTTCTCACGCACATTGCCGAGGGCGCGAGCAACAAGGCGATTGCCGGCCAGCTCAAGATTGGGGTGCGCACCGTGGAGACGCATCGCGAAAGTATCATGCGCAAACTCCAAATTTACTCCATCGCCGGCCTGACCCGCTTCGCCATCGCGCAGCGAATGGTTTTCCTGCCCGCACTGCCGTTGTCGCAATTTAATGCGGCCGCCTGATCGGGCCGCGCACACGTTTCAAATTTTGCGGCCTGCGGCGCACGTAACTTTAAGCGCACCCGGCGCGACCTTTTCCGGGGGGCTTCGCCAAGCATCAGTAAACACAGGAGAGTTTGCCAGTCTCCTGGCGAGGGCATAGAGTCCTCGCATGTCGTCGCCTCAGATCATCGCTTGGAAATGGTTGCGGAGTGGCGACGAGGCATTTCCCGCCCTCCTCGCCGCCGTGGATGCCGCTGCGGAAAGCATCCGGCTGGAAACTTACATTTTTGCCAACGACGCGTTGGGTCGCCGCTTTCGTGATGCGCTGGTGCGGGCGCGGCAGCGGGGGGTGGCGGTAAAGCTGTTGGTGGATGGGGTGGGTTCGATGGAGTTGCCGGGTGATTTCTGGTCCCCGTTGACGGCAACCGGCGCGACGGTGCGCGTGTTTAATCCGCTCGCGTTAAACCGTTTTGCCATTCGAGATCATCGCAAAATATTGGTGTGTGATGAGCGGGTGGCGTTTGTGGGCGGCTTCAATATTGCAACGGAATACGAGGGCGATGGGGTAACGCGCGGCTGGCTTGATCTCGGGTTGCAGTTGGAAGGTCCGCTGGCGTTGGCGTTGGCGGAAGCGTTCGATGAAATGTTTGCGCACGCGGAGTTCCGGCAGAAGCGGTCGTCACGTTGGCGGCGTGGCGGGCGGCGGCACACGGCGCTTTCAGCGAGCGAACAATTGCTGCTCGGTGGCCCAGGCCTGGGGCGCAATCCGATCCGTCGTAGGTTGCACGCTGATCTCCGATCCGCGCGGGTGGTGCAAGCGATGGCCGCGTATTTTCTCCCGCCGTGGTCGTTGCGCCGGGATTTCGGCCGGGTGGCGCGGCGCGGGGGAACCTTGCAATTCGTCCTCGCGGGCAAGTCGGATGTGGCCTTCTCGCAACTTGCGGCGCGCAGTCTGTATCAGCGCTTGCTCCAATCCGGCGCGGAGATTTACGAATATGGGCCGCAGGTGTTGCACGCGAAGCTGATCATTGTGGAGGACGCGGTGTATGTCGGTTCGGCG
Source organism: Verrucomicrobiota bacterium (assembly GCA_025360895.1). GTDB lineage: Bacteria > Verrucomicrobiota > Verrucomicrobiia > Limisphaerales > JADLHS01 > JADLHS01. The sequence continues at coordinate 2,073 of JANYBF010000613.1, read as the reverse complement.
AACTTGGACGCCCGCAGCCTGGGGATCAATTACGAGTTGATGTTGCGGTTGACGCATCCGCCCTTGGTGGCGGAGGCACGGGAGATTTTTGGCGCAGCGCAGGCGCTGGGGCGGCGAATTGAGTTGGCGGAGTGGAAGCGCGGGCGCAGTTTCTGGACGCGATTGCGGGAGCGCTGGGCGTATTTTATTTTGGCGCGGGTGGATCCGCATGTGGCGCAGCGCCAATGGCGGGCGCTGCCGGATTGATGGAAATTGGGTGCCCCACTCACCGCGTCAGCGCGAAGAGGTAGCGTTGTACACGGGCCGCGTCGTCGGCTTGTTTGAGTTCGAGATAAATCTGTTCCAGGTTGCCGCACATGCGGGCGAGCATGCGGCGCGCGGTCATCGGTTTGAGATATTCTTCACGGCCTTCGTGGTGGCAGCGGGCCAGGTGATCCATGCAATCACTGCGCGTCAGCAATTTGCCGAGATTGAAGGCGTCCACGTAAACCTCCTCCGCGGCGGACTGGTAACGACACAACGAATGACCCGGCAGGCCGATGCCACAGACCGGCAGCCCCAACCGTTGGGTGAGGAGAATATAAACTAGGCACAGGCTGATGGGACTGCCCGTGCGCCGGTCCAGCACGCGGTTCAGAAAGGTGTTTTCCGGGTCGTAATAGTTCTCCATGTTGCCCGTGAAGTTGAGTTGCGTGAAGACGTATTCGTTGATCCGGTTGAGCAGGCGTTCCTGCGGATTGCCAAAGGCGAGCCATTCGCGGAGTTCACCGGCGAAGTCATCCAGCAGCGCGCGGTAGGCCGCTGGGTTGATTTCCGGATGTTGGGTTTGCGCCAGCAGCCAGGCGCCGGTTTCCAAATCCAACTGCTCTTCGGATTGCAGACAGTACGCCATGAAGCGCGTGTCGGCGACCTCGCGATCAAAATGCTGGATCAAGTCCTGCGCGTGCCGTCGTAACATGGGGTCGCTGCTCAGGCGACACGGCTTGAGCCAGACCTGGGTATCGTGACCGAGGGAAAGAATCTTTTGTCGCACGGCTTGATAAACCGACGGATCTTCGTCGCCGAGCAAGTTGATCAACGCCGTCCGCTCGCGTTCCGGCAGCGGTTCCCAATTTGTTTTTGCAGTTGCTGGTTGCATGAAATCTTGTTCCGGTAATAGACCTCATGCCGTCGGATGTAACAATTCAGGGCTAGGCGGGAATTGATCCCGGTGAAACTACGAGGCCGGCGGGGTGGAATTGCCGCTTTTTTGAAGAAACGAAAGCCCAGGCCATCTCCCGAAAAAAATCCCGTTGGGAGGAGGAGTGCTGAGCGAAGCGGTGGTGCGCCGACGCGGATTAAGGCTGGCTCTGGGAGCGCGCACGCTTCTCGGCTTCGATCTTACGGAGCGTTTCCTCGAACAAGGCGCGTTGTTCGAGGCGACTCTCGGCCCGGACGCAGGCGGCGTCGCGCAAAGCCGTCAGCGCGGCCAGACCCGTGACGACGAAACAACCGGTCCAGTAAAGGATAAAGCCAAATGGTGACACCCGGCCTTGGAACACCGTCTCGCCGGCCACCAACATGCCGATGGCGGTGATCAGGCACAGGGCTCCAAACCAGCGGCGACGGGCTTTGGCATTCAAGTGCATGGCGGCAGCTTAAATCGTCGGAATTGTTTCGGCAACGATGATGGGAACCAGACTTTTGTTTGTTGCCTCCCCCGAACCTACGGAGATTGCCCGGTGTCGGTCAGGCCACGGCAAACATTTCGCTCGCGTCCGGGATTTCTTGCGCCACCATCTGCCCATTCCATGAGCCGCGCCAACCCCGAAACATCTTCGCCGCCTGGAGCGACGAGCCTGCGGCAGATCTCACCGCAGCAATGGAAATCTGGCATCGCGGCGTGGTTGGGGTGGACGTTTGATTGGTTGGAGTTGCATCTCTACACGCTCGTGGCGCTGCCGTTCGTGGCCGAACTACTCGGTGGTCTGGCTACGACGGATCCGAGTGTGGGTCGTCACGCTTCCATCATCCAAGGCGCGTTTCTGCTGGGCTGGGCGGTGGGCGGCGGATTCTTTGGGCGCATTGGCGATC
>JANYBF010000660.1 GCA_025360895.1 Verrucomicrobiota bacterium | reverse complement strand
TAGACCTTGTGAAATCTACTACCATGACGTTGGCGATTACGTTCCAAAGGTAGACAAGATCGCGGCGATTTCCCGCTTTTCTAGCATCAATGGTTTGCATCGAGACAAGCGGTGGCAGCGAATCACTCCAAACAAGGAAGGAGACTGGATCAATCAGCGCGACCCAGCTTTTGTAACCTTCCGTCCTCTTGGGAACAAAGACGACGAAACTAACAATGCCGCCTTTGCCACATACTCGTTGGGTGTCGTCACCAACCGAGATGCTTGGACATACAACGCATCGCGAACTGCGCTGGAAGCAGTGATTCGGCGTTTGATAAGGGCTTACAACGCAGCTTGCGATGACTATCAGCGAGCTTGTGTCGGCAAACCCAAGGCCGATTGGCTTGTGGTTGAAAAAGTGGTTAATGCAGACCCAAAACTCGTCAGTTGGACTCGCGCCCTAAAAGCCGATGCCACGAGAGGCAAGCAACTGGAATTCGAGGCCCAGGCGATTGTTCAAAGTATGTATCGGCCTTTCTCCAAACAGTGGCTTTATTTTAACAGACGGCTGAATGAAATGGTTTATCTGATTCCTCAATTCTTTCCGACGAGCAAGCATGACAATATTGTGATTTCCGTGACGGGCGTTGGCGCGAGACGAGACTTTTCCGTTTTGGTGTGCGACTGCATTCCGAACCTCCACATGCACGACACCGGCCAGTGTTACCCCCTCCACCTCTATGAAAAAGACGAGCCGCAGGAAGGTGAACTCATCCGTCACGTTGCGGAAGGCGAGTTGGTGGACGGCTACCGGCGGCGCAGCGCCATCACGGATGCCATCCTCGCCGATTTCCGCGCCGCCTATGAAACGGAGCGCGGCTCTGTGAGCCGCAGCACAGGAAAAGCATCAGCCGCCTCAATTGCAGCCAACGCCTCGTCAGAATCAGGCCGCTGCGAGTCACAGACTCGCGCTCCGGTAACTTCCGGCCCGCGCCGTATCACCAAGGAAGACATCTTTTACTACGTCTATGGCGTGCTGCATTCGCCGGAGTATCGCACGCGCTTCGCCAGCGATTTGAAGAAGATGCTGCCGCGCCTGCCTTTCACACGGGAGACGGCGGACTTCTTCGCCTTCAGCCAGGCGGGCCGCGACCTCGCGCAATGGCATCTGAATTACGAAACCATCGAGCCGTGGCCGGTGAAGGAACATCACAGCGAACTCTTGAGCGATCCGGCGAAGGATTTCCTCGTGCAGAAGATGACCTTCGGGCGGGTAGGGCGCGTCGCTCCGCGCGCGCCGTCGGACGAATCCACACCCGGCGCGCACGGAGTGACGCGCCCTACCTCATCTGGTTTGGATAAATCGGTCATCCATTACAACGCCCGTATCACGCTCACGGACATCCCGCTGGCAGCCTACGATTACGTTGTGAACGGTAAGCCCGCCCTCGAATGGATCATGGAGCGCTACCAGATCACTGTGGACAAAGACAGCGGCATCCGCAACGACCCGAACGATTGGGCACGCGAACACAATCAACCCCGCTACATCCTCGACCTGCTCAAATGCATCGTCCGCGTGAGCATTGAAACGATGAAAATCGTGAATGCGCTGCCGGCGCTGAACGAGCGGAAATGAAGTTGGAACACGCCGGGTCGGAGACCGGCGCTCCAACATCAGCGCCAATCAGCGGAGATTAGCGGTTTATTGCATCAAAAGCCCTCACTCCCGTTTCACGGCGGAGAGAGGAAAATGTTCTCAGCGTTTTTGCGTTAAAGTCCGTTCCCAAGTTGAATCCGTGTTTATCGGTGTCCATCCGTGGCAAAAATTCCTGCCGTTTGTCAGGAGTCTCGCCCTACTTTAACGCAAAAGCGGAACGGCTATTTTTCCAACGACGGCTGAAAGCCAAACTTCTTCGCCAGGGCGAGGGAGGTGGCGAGGGACTTGACGCCCGCTGTGCAGGTCGGATCGGAAAGCGAGGCGGCGGCGAGGCAGACGCCGGTGCGAAGACTGCGCGCAAGCTCCCAACCTTCGTGTAAACCCCATAATACGCCGGCGCAGAAGGCGTCGCCGGCGCCCGCCGTACCCGCAATGTGTTTGGCCGGGAGCTTGAGCGCCGGCTGCCAGACATCATCGCCCCGGCGATTGCGCGCCAGAGCACCTTCAGGAAAGTGGATGACCACCAGCTCGCGCACACCCAGCTGCAAGAGCGCTCCCGCCGCGTGCCGGAGCGCCACGGTGTCGAGGCGGCCATCGGCGGTACGGACTTTGAAACCCGTGGTCTTGCCCGCCTCGATTTCGTTGAGGATGCAGTAGTCCACGAACTTGAGCACAGGGGCGACGAGCGTGGGGAAGCGATCGCTGTCCTCGCTCACCACATCCACGCTGGTCTTGAGGCCGGCGGCCTGGGCGGCGGCCAGCAAACTGCCGGCGCGGGTGCCGTGTTTGGCGTCGGCCACGTCCAGCCCGTCGAGGAGGAGCAGGTATCCCAGATGGAAGATGCGCGCCTTTATTTTTTTGAAATCCAGATTCGCACCGGCCCAGAGCGCGTTGGCGCCGCGCGCGTGGAAAAACGT
>JANYBF010000635.1 GCA_025360895.1 Verrucomicrobiota bacterium | reverse complement strand
CGACCAGTTTTCCTTTTTCGTCCACCACCGGAAAGGTGCTGAAGCCGAACTTCCGCTCTTCCACGAGCTTCACCACATCCCCGACGAGTTGATCGGGTGCAACCTTGATTGGGTCCGGCAACATGCCGGGAACGTGATATTTCACCCGGCTCACTTCGGAAAGTTGCTGGCGCTCGGGCATGTTGTAATGGATGAGGCCGAGCCCGCCATTGAGGGCCATGGCGGTGGCCATGCGGGATTCCGTCACGGTGTCCATGTCCGCCGAGATGACGGGGATGTTCAGTTGCAGGCCGTCGGCCAGCACGGTATCCAACTGGGTGTCGCGGGGCAGAACTTCGGAGTATAACGTGGCGAGCGTGAGATCGTCGAACGTCAGGCCGACGTTGGCGTGCGCGGGGAAAAATGTTTCCGCTGCATGGTAGAACTGAGAGTCGAGGTTCTTGGTTGAAGCTGCCATGACGGAGCATGAAAAATCAGCCGGGGTGATGGCAAGCGGAAAGGTGAAAGCGAAATAACTTGAGTTGACGGTCGGGCCAGCTTTGAATCTGACTGGCTTATGCAAATCGAAAGTTTAAAAGTCTTCTGTGACCTGGCCGAGACCGAGAGTTTCACCAAGGCCGCACAAATCAATGGCGTTACCCAATCCGCCGTGAGTCAGCAGATCAGTTCGCTGGAGCGGCAGTTCAAGTCATTGCTCATCGAGCGCAGCAAGAAGAAATTCCGGCTGACGCGGGAAGGCCAGGTCCTCTACGACTTCAGCAAACAGATCATCCAGACCTACGATGGCCTCCATAACAAGCTCCAGGAGATCAAGGACATCATCTCCGGCACGATCCGCGTGGCGACCATTTACAGCATCGGCCTGCACGATCTGCCGCCGTACATCAAACGTTTTCTCAAGGACTATCCGACCGTTCACGTCCATGTGGAGTATCGCCGCTCGAACCAGGTTTATGAAGATGTGTTGAGCAACATTGTGGATCTTGGTCTCGTTGCGTACCCGAACAAGGATGCGAAACTGGAGATCGTCCCGCTGCGCAAGGACCCACTGGTATTGATCTGTCATCCCCAACATCCCCTCGCGAAGCAGAAGGGCGTGAAGCTCAAGGTCGTTGCCGGGCAGAAATTCATCGGGTTCGAGCCGGACATCCCCACGCGCAAGGCGCTCGATAAAATTTTCAAGGACTTCGGCGTCGAAGTGAAGACCGTGATGGAATTCGACAACATTGAGACCGTGAAACGCGCGGTGGAAATTGATGCGGGCATCTCCATCGTGCCCCAAGGCACCATCACGCAGGAGGTCGCGAAACAGACGCTGGTCGGAATCGCCATCGAAGATGCGGATTGTTTTCGGACCCTGGCCGCCATCTACAAAAAAGGCAAAGTGCTTTCGCCCGCAATGAAACAGTTCATCAATATCGTCAAAGAGGGTGGGGGCAAGACGGCGGCGGCCTGAACCGGCGACCACCTGGCATCATGAGTCTGAAAACCTTGGCGCAGTTTCCGGTCTTTCGTCCGCGACGTTTGCGGCAGTCCGCCGCGTTGCGGCGACTCGTCTGCGAAACGCATTTGCACTCGTCCCAGTTGGTGTTGCCCTTGTTCGTCCGCCACGGGCGCAAGTTGCGCCAGCCCATCGGCGCGATGCCGGGCGTATTCCAGCTTTCGCCCGATGAATTGGTGCGGGAGGCGACCCGGGCCTTGGTTGCCCGAGTTCCGGCGGTTTTACTTTTTGGAATTCCCGAATCGAAGGACGCGAAAGCCAGTGGGGCGCCCGCGAAGAATGGGATTGTGCAACAGGCCGTCCGGCTCTTGAAAAGGGAATTGCCGGAGTTGCTGGTCATCACCGATGTCTGCCTGTGCGAATACATGGCCCACGGGCATTGCGGCATCGTTCACCAGGACCAGCACGGCGCAAAGATTCTCAACGATCCAACGCTCAAACTGCTCGCCCGCACCGCCCGGAGCCACGCCGAAGCGGGGGCGGATATGGTTGCCCCCAGCAACATGATGGATGGCCGGGTACGGGCGATTCGCGCGGAACTAGACCGGGCGGGTTTTACCGACACGCCGATCATGGCCTACGCGGCAAAGTTTGCGTCGGCGTTTTACGGGCCATTCCGCGAAGCGGCCGAGTCCACGCCCCAGTTTGGGGACCGGCGCAGTTATCAGATGGACGCGGCAAATGCGAACGAAGCGCTGCGCGAAGTCGCGCTCGACCTCGCCGAGGGCGCGGACATTATAATGGTTAAACCCGCGCTCGCGTACCTCGACATCCTCCAGCGCGTGAAAACGGAGTTTGGCTGTCCGACGGCGGCGTACGCGGTGAGCGGGGAGTATTCAATGGTGAAGGCGGCGGCGGCGAAAGGCTGGATTGACGAGCGAGCCGTGACGCTGGAAAGTTTGCTCGCCATGCGCCGCGCCGGAGCCGATATTTTGATCACCTATGCGGCAACGGCCGTGGCAAAGTGGTTGGTTGAAAAATAAGCTGTAACTAGGCGGGCGAAGACCCGGCCCCCGTCACTTCATCGTGGCGAACGCAAAAATCAGCAGGCCGACAATCACGACGCCGACCACGATCGCTACGAGGAAAAAAATTTTATTACCCTTGTTATCCTTCTTTGAAAATCCCTTGCCGGCCGTGTCGAAGCCCTTTTGCGCTCCAGTTTCCAAATCGGTGAGGCTGACCCCGCGTTGCATGATTACGGTGTTGTCCGAGGTTCTCTTGCTGGCGGCGGACGCGGGCGCGGCGGCAGCTTCGGTCTCCAGCCGCATTTCAATCTGACCTAGGCGCAGGATTTGTCCGGGCTTCAAAACAGACTCGGAGATTTTTTCCCCATTGATGAAGGTGCCGTTGGTGGAATTCAAATCGCGAATGACCACCTCTAAACCTTTGCGTAGAATTTCGCAGTGATGGCTTGAAACTGATGCCTCAGCGATGGGAAACGTGTTGTCGTCCACACGTCCGATGGTGGTGGTGTCCACCGTCAATTCATGTGTCCGACCGATCAACCCCTGACTGAGAAGTACGAGTTTGGCCATATTGGTTTACGCAGGGGAAAGTATCTTCGTGGGCAAATTCAAGTCAAACGCAAATGCGGAATTGTTTTCGCCCCTGCCCTACGGCCGGCGGCGAATCAGCTCCCGAAACTCGGCAAATAAGGGCGTCGAGTCATGCGGACCGGGCGAGGCCTCCGGATGATATTGCACGCAAAAAATCGGCTTGGTCTTGTGGCGCAAACCTTCCACCGTCTGATCGTTGAGGTTGATGCGATTGACCACCACGTCCGAGGGTAATGACGCAGCGTCCACTGCAAATCCATGATTCTGCGAGGTAATCTCCACCTTGCCGCTCTCCAAATCTTTCACCGGCTGGTTGCCACCACGATGACCAAACTTGA